>JAGLSY010000050.1 GCA_023135545.1 Thermoplasmata archaeon
AAGCTGAGACAGACCATTGCGGTCACTATTGCCATTACGGCCAGCTTTTGTTTCATTTTTATTCCTCCATCATTTTCATTTTAGTAGTATCCTATTGTAAACGTTATCTTGGAACGGTAAACTCCTTCAGCGGTCGCAGCTGGCACGGTGACGTACCATTCCACAATCGTGGCTCCATAACCATTGAAGTCCGAACCCCATGGCCCGTGGGCCGTTGTTCCGTTTCTCGGGGCATCGATAGCCCAGGCTGGTTGGCTTGTATTACCCCATATCCCCAGTGTCTGGTTGGCTCCAGGGAATGCCCTTCCGGCAGGCCCCCAGGAACCGTTTATCTGGGTGTTGGTGTTGTTGGCGAGAGGGCTGTTAATCAGCACTTTAACGTTGGAGGCCGGTATGCTCCCGCCGCCTCCTATTCTGTTCAAATTGTCAATTGACACATTAACGTAATAATCCGTGTTGGTGGAGTAGGTGATCTGGCTGTTGGCTCCCATCGAGTAATTATCGATACCAGGGGGCGCATTTCCGCCAGGGTCGCCAGTTACCGTGATGTTGGTGTATCTGAACAATCCGAATTCACCATAGCTGGTGTTGCTTGCCGTCGGCGCCGCGCCGTCCCGTATGGTGACCGAGAAATCCCAGCTGTCCGGGTCATCCAGGGCGATATCAGGGTCATAATGGTAATCGGGGCCAGCACCCGCGAAACCGGTACCATCAGCGGCTCGTACCTGCTTTCCGAAATACACGCCCAGCTCGACACGATGATGCTCCTCGCCAGCCGGTGCTGTGCTCGGAACGACAATATCATTGAAAGCCCCTATCTGAACCTCGTTCCCGGGGTAAATCAGGTTATAGCTGCCAACACCCACGTCGTATACGAGTGTGAAGGCCAGCGTCCTGTTTCTATCGTTTGTAGTCGGGAAGGTGGAACCACCGCCTCCTGTCAATCCGTTATCGTACCATGCCTCGACGTAGACATCGATGTTGTTCCAGCCCTGCGAATAATTGGCACCCAAAGTGATCCAGTACCAGTCCTCCACATTGACCTGTTTGTCCATCTTGTTGACCATTCCCGAATCATTGAATCCGATCCAATGCATCTGGGGATAGGCGGCGTTTACGCTGATAGTGGAACTCTGGTCCTGTGACATTATATTGACCTTCAACGCCCCGTTCGGGTAGGGGATGATAACCCATTTCGGGCTGGCCGGCGGCTTGACATCGACGCACATGAACTCCGTTTCTCCAGAATCAGTGTGGGCCAGCACTGTTCTTTCTGAATAATCATAATAACGCCAGTAGGCAGCCTGGCTACCGTTGGAGCCGACGATGGCCGCCTCCTCCCACGCGCTCTCGTCCCATTTGGCCTGGTAATAGACATCATCCAGGTTTTCATGGACTATCTCCCACAGCATCTCTTTAAGCACAGGGTCCAGGCCCCATGTCTTGTAGACCTTGCCCAGACCGGTTACCAGGCCGTAATCCTGATTGTCGTTCCAGGATATCGAGCTAAAGGGAGGCTGGCCAAAGGCGTATTCTGTGTAATCATGGTAGGTGTATTCCGAACTGCTCAGGGGCGCGGTTGTAGTGTAATAAATCTCTCCGACCCCGCTCTTGTCTCCCACCAGGTAGAATCTCTGGTCATTGGGATTGAAGGAGATGGAATGCAGGTTCACATCAAACAACTCGCCATCCCAGTCTAATATCTCGCTCCAGCTGTTTGTGCCGTCGCTGGCATTGAAGTAATAAAGATAATCCAGTCCCGAACCTGCGACCAGGGGATTTCCGATATGGTCGCACGCTATGGCATTGAGAGGCAGGGTGATGGGGATACCTCCCTCGCTTCCCGGATAATCAATGTAGGGCGGCTCTGCCCCCGCGGCAAAGTACAGTACGGTACTGGCCGGTGAGCCGGAATCGTCACCACACATCCAGAAGTAATCATTTACATTATCGTAGACCACATCTTTCAGTATGTTCTGCTGTGTGTCCAGCGGGATCCAGGTATCGTTTGCCGACCAGTAAACGAAGGCGTTATCGACCGAATATTCGCCCACCACGACGCATACCGTACCGGCATCGTTCCATTCCACATCTCTCGGGGTGAAACCGGCACCCCAGGGAATGTTTGGAAGCTCTTCCACAAAGCTGCTGGCACCCGCATTGAAGGTGAATCCATAGCCAAAGCTTACGCTAATCAGGACAGAAATCATCAATGCGGAGACCAGTTTTCTATTCATCTATCACCCCTGAGTTTCTATGGAATAGGTTATCGTGGCCTTGTAGATCCCCTGTTGAAGGGGAGCTGGCACATCGATATACCAATCAACGGTCGTGGTTCCAGCCGGGTTGCCATAGTAATTGTAGTTCGAGCCCCAGGGCCCAAAGGTCGTTGTGCCATTTCCTGTGTTGGGCAGAGCCCCTCCAGCAGCTACGCCCCATACACAGAGTTCTGCACCCGGTCCAAGGAAGTATTGTGATGTGTCGATGTCCGAGGTTCCTGCAGTGGCCAGGTTATTTGTGTTATGAACCTGCAGGTTACTGGCCGGGATGGAAGGTCCTCCGCCCTGTCTGGCCAGGTCCGGGATCGAAACATTGACCCAGTAAAATGAGTTGGCGGAATAGGTTACCACATTGCTTCCGAGAGCTACATCGTTGGCACCGGGCGGTCCCTCTCCAGATGGACTGCCGGCAATTGATATGGATATGGCCTGGTTGACCCCGAACTCGCCGTAGGTGCTGTTCTTCTTGGCAACATTGCCGGTATCGTACAATGTGACATTGAAGTCCCAGGAAAAGGGATTGTTGAGGGCCACGTTGGGGTCTGAATGATAGCCCTGGCCCGGAGGTGCAAAACCATTGCCGTCTGCCGCAAACATCTGAGCCCCCAGATGGATCGGCAATTCCACTCTGTGTCTGGACTGTGTAGGATCAACATGAGGCACTGTGACTATATCTGAAACCGCTCCGATCGTTGCCTCCAGCACCGGGGCCGAAGGGTAATTGACGACGTAGGAGCCAGCATTCGGGTCATATGTGAGATTGATGGCCCAGTTCCGGTTATTTGGCAGTTCGGTCGGGTATTGTGAATTGGTTCCTGTCCATCCATCATCATACCACAGGTGTATATCGGCCATGACCTGGTTCCAGCCGCCGCTGTAATTGGCCTCGAA
This sequence comes from Thermoplasmata archaeon, assembly GCA_023135545.1. GTDB lineage: Archaea > Thermoplasmatota > Thermoplasmata > SG8-5 > JAGLSY01 > JAGLSY01. Next base: position 3,171 of record JAGLSY010000050.1, read on the forward strand.
GGTTATGTAGAACCAGGAATCAGGGAACACCATCAAGTTGTTCTTCGGGTTCATCAAGGTGTCGTTGAATCCGGCCCAATATATATTGGGAAATAGGGAACAGACCGTTACCGTGGAGCTCTGATCATCAGCCTGAATTTTGGCTTTGATGCCTCCACTCGGGGACGGAATAAAGAGCCACTTGGGGCTGGAGGGGGGCTTCATGGCACAGGTTCGATAATATGCCCCATCGTTGCTGTCATGGGCCAGTAGGGGTATGGGGTTGGAATGGTAGTATCTATAATACAGACCATCCGAGCCAAAGGCATCGCTGCCCACTATTCCGGCCTCGTTCCAGCCGTCCGTGTCCCATGAAACATCGTAGTAGTAATCCTGGCCGTTAACGGAAATATCCTCATATTTCATGACACCGTTGCCATAGGCCTCGAAGGGCCAGACCTTCAGAATATATCCCTCATCGCCGACAGCCAGACCATAATCATAGTGTTCGTTCCAGGCTATTGACTGCATGGAGCAATCAGATGTTAAACTCGGTGACTGGTAGTAATAAGCGTTTGAAGTGCCGTTGTTGAGGGGTGCAGGGTCTGTGTAATACACCACTGGCCATGCCCAGTTGCCGTTGTATCCTGTCAGGTAGAATCGATTATCGTTGGGATTGTAATCCAAGCCTTCGAAACTGCAGTCAAACAGGTTGGCTCCGCCCACGGTATACCAAGTTGGGATACTCGCGTCATAATAGTACATGTTTGACAGGTACTGGCCGACAATGAGGGGTGCTCCTTCCTCATCACAGGCTATAGCCGATAATGATGTTCCCATCATTCCCTTGCCCTGAAGGCTCAAACCGGAACTCGGTTCCACGGTGTAAGTCGTATCCGTCACGGGCACGGCATCTCCGCATATCCAGTAAGTGTCGGTGTATTGAGTCAATCCGGTTGGTTCTGTATAGCTGGTCGAGCCGGGCACGAACCATTCCATCGTCCTGTTCCAGAATTCGTCGGTGTAGGGATACTGAAGGGTCTCGAAGGGGAAGCCCATGAACATGGACTTGCAGATCCCTTGGTCATATCTGACACCGCCTGTATCTGACATGAAAACCGCGTCATAGATATACATGCAAGAGGTCGCAAACATTGGGTTTATGGTATCGCTGGCTCCCGGCATCCCTCCCCAGCCGAACCTGTTCCAATTTTGATATGCATCTCCGAAGGAGTCAAAGACCACGTCTCCTCCCATGCCCAAGACATGGTCCTCGTAATTTGACCACATGTTCATTATACTGCTTATGCCCAATATATCATAGGCGAAGTCTCCAGGATTATAGGAACCGGCCCCTGACGTATAACTTGTCCAGTAGATATTGGATAGGAAGAAATTTCCACCGGCTGCGAGGTATTGGCTTACTGCTGTTTCATCAGTCGAAGAGAAGGCATCTCCGAAGCCAGCATCGCCGTACATGTCCCTGGTCGGAACCCACACAACGAGGTCGTATCCGGCCATGTTTGAGTAACTTGGCTTGCCCTTTGCAGGGCCATGATTTCCATACACGTCCCACACCGTGACATCTGCCGAATTATTGCTCAGTGACCAGTTATATGCCTGCCAGAGACCATCATCATAATAATCTGCATCGACAATGAGAACCTCGGCGGGGCTGGTGACAGTGGTCTGCGAGCCGGGCATGAAAAATTCCAGGGTATTTTTCATGACCTTCTCCCTGTGAATGCTGGAGGAAAGAACCTCGTATGGGAATCCGAAGAAGACGGATCTGAAGGATCCCTGGTCATACCTTATGCCCATTGGATAGTAAAATGACATGCCGCTGTCGGTTCCGAAGAAGCATATCTCTCCGTTGCTTGGCCAGATGTAGTCATTGGCATCCGGAGAGCCGCTCCAACCATATGTCCACCAATCCAGCCAACTTATTCCGAAGCCGTCATAGACCTCATCGTCCACTGTTTCATTGATGTAATCGTCATACATTGACCACGTATCGGTTATATGGTTCATGCCAAGGTAATCATAAGCAAAGTCGCCGGAGCTATAAGCTGCAGAGCCGCCGTCCGTATAATCCGTGTAATAGATGTTGGCCAGCATGAAGCTGCCGCCGTCATCTAAATATTGCTCAATTTGGATCTCATCGGCAGCACTGAATGCATCACCGGGGCCGTTCCAGCCGTCCATGTTTCTGTCCGCTACCCATATCACGACATCATATGGTTCCATGTCTGCAAAGGTGGGTTTATCTTCTGATATTGCATAAAAGTTCCATATGTCCCAGTATGTAACATCGGCGTTGCATGCATCAAGGGCAGAATAGTAGGGGCCTGCAAGCCCATCCTCGTCCCAGTCCGCATCGACCAGCAGTACCTTGGGTGTCGGGACATAGCGTTCGCTGTAGCAGTCCACACCATAAAGGGTCTGGCCGCTCGTATAGCCATCCAGCGGATACCAAGTCTCATTGCTTGGCCAGAAGGCGTAGGCATTCGGTCCGTTAACCGAATCAGAACCCACAACTACAGCCATGGTCCCGGCATCATTCCATGCCACGTCCTCGGGGGTGAATGTCCCCCACAGTCCTGCATTTCCAACAGTTTCTATGAAGTCGCCGGCACTGACTGTGTTGTCCACGGTCATGGTTATGCCAACGGTCATCATCGTGCACACGATCAATATTGCGCTTATTTTTCTCATTGCTTTCATTTTTTCCTCTCCTATCCATCTGTTTCAATTGAATACGATATGGTCGCCCGATAAGTGCCAGACCCCAGTCCGGCTGGCAAATCCACGTACCAATCAACGCTCGTCGTTCCACCTGGATTATCATAATAATTGTAATTCGAGCCCCACGGGCCGTGGGCGGTCGTGCCGTTGGCCGGGGCGCTCAGGGACCCCGTAGCCGAATCACCCCACACACAAATTTCTCCATTTTCTGAAGGGAAATATACACCGCCACCAGCCAACGGCATGTTAGAAGCCATCGGAAGATTTGAGAGTGAATTGGTGTTAACGACCAACATGTTCTCGGCAGGGATATATCTCAAATGGCCGACTTCGCCGTTCAGGTAAAGATGGGGAATCGAGACATTGACCCAGTAATCGGCGTTTGTCGAGTAGGTTATCACGCTGGAGCCGAGATAAACGCCATTGTCTCCTGGCGTTCCTTCTCCGTTCGGGCTTCCGGATATTCCGATCGATATGGCTTTCTTCACTCCGAACTCACCATATGTGGAGTTCGTCTTTGACTCGTCGCCGGCGTCCACCAGGGTGACATTGAAGTCCCAGGAGTTGGGGTTGTTAAGGGCTATGTTCGGGTCAGAATGATAGTCCGGCCCCGCAGGTGCAAAACCATTGCCGTCGGCTGGGAAGATCTGCGCTCCCAGATGAACCTGAAGCACGACCCTGTGAAATGACTGGGTTGCATCGAAGGGGTGGTTCCAAGATATGGTGTCGGAGACCACTCCGATTGTGATCTCCAGCGCTGGCGCTATCGGGTAATTTATCACATACGGGGTAGCAGAAGCCGGTTCATAGGTCAGGTTGAAGGCCCTGTTCCTGTTGGTCACGGTCTCTGCCGGATACTGGGAGTTGGTTCCTGTCAGGCCGTCATCGAACCAGAAGGTGATATCGGCCCTTACCTGATTCCAGCCTCCGCTATAATTGCCCTCGAAGACTATATTGAACCATGAGTCAGGATTCACGTTTTGGTTATTGAGTGATGTCATGCCAGTATCGTTGAATCCCACCCAATAGATGTTGGGGTAGACCGTGCTGGCCGAAACATCAGTGCTCTGGTCCAGTTCTTGAATATTGACCTGCAATCCGCCTGAAGCACCAAGAACCAGAAGCCATTTGGGGCTGGAAGGCGGTTTCATCGCACAAGTGGAATATGATGTTCCTGCAGTGCCGTTTGTGAAGCCGTCCTGAAGGATCGGATTCGTGTGATAGTATCTCCAATAGGAACCGAAGGTGTTGTCATCGCCTGATATTCCGGCCTCGTTCCAGCCGTCCGTGTCCCATGACACATCACTGTACGTGATGCCGGCAGAGGGCGCACTGACCTCTGTCCATGACAGCTCATAGCCCGGATTTCCGTCATACTGGCTAACCCGATATACACCGTCGCCTACTACAAGAGCATAATTCCTCGTTGGATTCCAGGCAATGGATTTCAGGGCTCCCGGTTCGGGAGAGTTCATGAACGCTGATGTGTCCTTGTAGCATTTCGCCACACCTGAATCAAGGGGCACCGTGTCCGTATGGAAGGCCACGCCTTTGTCCTGGTTCATGAGGTTTCCCACCAAATAGAACCTGCCATCATTGGAATTGAATGTTATGCTGGTGATGTTCCAGCCCCACATTTTGTCTGTGCCGATCTCTGTTACAGGCCATCCGTTGTCCGCGCTGGGATTGTAATAGAACATCTGGTCAAGGTTGTCCCCGGCTATCAGAATATTTCCCAGGTTATCCGCGCCAACTGCCGTGAACGTGATCGGCGGCGCCATGATCGGCACCATGGTTGAGGGGGTGCCAACCGGTACATAATAAACGGTGCTTGCAGCGTCTGCCGATACCTCGCAAGTGAGCCAGAACCTGCCATTGAGATCATCCCAAGCAACCGAGGTGAAAGTAGAATACGGCAATCTCCAGCCGTCCTCTCTCATCCAGGGCCAATTATCAGTTGCTAAAGCACCGCCCGGTATTGGATAACCTGTATCACCAATCCCGTCAGGAGGCATATCTATTCCAGCATAGTCGCTCCAGTAATTACCGCCATCCGGAAGACCGCTGTCCCAGGCATTGCCTGGTGGACCTAGAATATCATCTTGTGCTTGCTGTATATTGTCGATGAAATTGTTGTGGTAGATGAGATTTCCCTGTGATTGAGCCGCCGGGTTCACTATCAAAGTAATGTCATTATAACTAGGCCAGGACCCATCATTTGGTGCTCCTGCTAGATCATGAATAACCGTGAAGGCCGTCGTGTCCTTGTCAATACTGAAAACGGTTCCCATGCCATTGGCACCGCCATTGGCTGTCATTCCATACAACAGATTGCCATCCAGGTGCAGGTTTCTACGGGGACTTTCTCCGTCTGTTACAGCCAGTAAATGACGCATTATAGCGTAACCGGAACCATCCTTGTTCATTCTGAATATGACACCGTCATCAGTTGCACCACCGCTGTATGTCATGCCATAGAGATATGTGCCATCTGTTGTCAGGCCGCCGTAGGGATATTCGCCGTCAGCACTCGTGAAATTGTGAATGATAGTAAGCGTTGATGTTAACTTTTGGAATTTAAATACAGTTCCGAAGTTGTTGATCCCACCACGGTATGTCATCCCATACAAAAATGCCCCATCGTCCATCAAATTTCCATAAGGATCACTGGCGGCAGGTGCTATATTAAAGTCGTGTAATATGGTGTACCCGGCTCCGAATTGGTCTATTCTGAACAAGGCTCCATAATTGTTTAGTCCGCCGCTTCCAGTCATTCCATATAGGTAGGTGCCGTCCCAGGTCAAATCACCTTGCGGGTAAGAAGCATCAGGCGCAGCCGAAAAACTGTGCAAGATACTGAAGCTTGTGCCATCGGTATCGATCTTGTAGATTATTCCGCGGCTGTTAGCCCCGCCGTCGTTGGTCATACCATAGAGTGTTGAGCCAATCTGTATGACACTGTTTCCATAAGGCCAGGCTCCATTTGAGGCTCCGGCATCCCAATCGAAATGATGCATTATCTCAAACCCTGTACTGTCTTTGTTTATTTTGAATAGGATTCCATCCCCACCATCACCGCCTTCATATGTGGTTCCGAATAACTGGTCTGGATTGTTCGCATCCTGTGTTATGGAGCAATACGGGTATGCTCCATCGGTCATCACCGCGTCGAAGCTGTGAACAACCGTGTACATGCTGCCATCTGTCCACACTTCATAAACCACTCCATAACCAACGTTACCACCGGAATTGGTATGGCCATAAAGGAAGCCAGAATCATATAACAAATTATCATACGGATAGTAGCCTTCAACACCCGCTGCGAAACTGCGCACGACAGTATACATCAACCCATCAGTACTGATTTCAAAGATCGTACCATAATTACTGGCACCGCCACTTCGGGTCGTCCCATATAGGAATGAACCTCCATCGTATTCTAGACTTCCTACAGGGTATGCTCCATCCGGCGTATTTGCAAAGGGCCTTAATATCGTGTAACCGCTTCCATCCCAGTTGATCGAGAAGACAACACCGACACCGATGCCGCCATAATAGGTCATGCCATAGAATGTCCCGCCGATCTCCAGAAGGTTACCGTATGGGTTCAAACCATCACCGCCGATTGAGCCAAACACGTGTAACACACTATAGAAAGAGCCATCTGTGTTGACGGAGAATATCACTCCGTCGTCCCA
>JAGLSY010000051.1 GCA_023135545.1 Thermoplasmata archaeon
CCGCCACCGCCACCACCGCCGCCACCCAGCGTGCCGATGGCCACGGCCATACCGGCCCAATATCTGTTCGCGGGATTTGCAGGACTGGCACTGGGCGACAGGATTAAATCGAGAACGAAACCGAAAGTTGCCGTGAGGCAGAAGATCAAGATCAGCACTTGAGGGTTTAACATGAAAATGAAAAAGATAATTGGGTTTGCAATTGTGATTACCTTCATCTTTAGCATGGCGGCGGCCAACACCTGCTTCCATGATGCCAGTGAAGTCCAGATGGACGGGACAAGGCAGGGCGTTATAGGCTGGCAGCATGCGGATTTTGCCGACAACCTGGAGGTGGATTTTTCACCCATCAAGCCGAAACCCACCGATGCAATCACTATCACTATTACTTCACTCGAACCAGATATCACGATACAGATGGCAATTGTTGATATTACGGTTATCTTTCCTCTGGGAAGCATGAGCACAGGAAGCCGCTCCTTCCAGAGGATTAGCGAGACCGAAATGAAGATAATGATCGGCCCCTACGAATACAATGGAACCTCTGTGACATTCTTCATCAACGCATACGATTACAACAACGTGCCAATGCAGTCCCCGGCCTACACCATCGAGATAGTTGGAGAGGAGAGAACCGGAGGCTGGACTCATCTCACATTCGACAGTAACATCAAACTAACGCAGACGCCGGCGGCCCCCAATGCCAGCGAGCCGGTCATGATCACAATAGAATCGATAGAGGGGGTGCCGATCGAGGGAGCAAACCTCTACTTTATCTACACGCCGGTCGGCGGCAGCACGGAATCCGGGGGCTGGGCCTTTGACAGGCTGAACTTCACGGCCATGGAGAGGGAGATAAGTGCCAACTTCCATCCTGCTGGTGCCAACATATCATATTGGGTGGTGGTCTGGGATGAATACAGCGAACTCACCAAATCTGAGCCCTTCAACTATTCCATACCCGGCGTGGTGGAGTTCAATTATCCATTCGAGTACACGGTGGAGGATATTGAGGGAAATGTGGACAACTCGGAATGGTACCCAGATACCGTAATAATAATGTCCATGGCCGGAATTGCCATGCTAGCTCTTCCATTATTTGCCTATCTTTACATGGAGGAAAAGAGGAAACTGGAGAAAACCGAGAGCCTCATGGCCAAGGAGAAGGACAAAAAAGATAATTCAAAGGAAGACGGTGCAAAAGAGGAAGAGGAGAAAGAAGCTGGCAAGAATAAAGACGGTATATTCAAGAGAAAAACAAAGGCAAGTGAAACCCCGGATGCCGAAAGCGAGGAGGTGGATGCATGAGCGTCACAGTTACAGAGAGGCCCTTCGTTTCCATCATAGCCAACAATCTCAAGACATTGACCACAAGGGAGTCGAAAGAGCCGAAACTGGTGGTCGTTTTCCTATTCTTCATACTGGGAATATTCGGATGCACCTGGATACCCTTCTTCCCCTGGTGGATGGTTCTTCTGGTGGCCTTCGTCGTCGCGGCTATGTCCTATGGATTCCCCTTTCTTTCGATGGTCTTCCTCAGCATTTTCGTGATAGGGGCCGCAGGATACCAGACTCCGGAATTCGGGCTCTTCATGCTCTTGTTCTTCATGGTGGTTCTTGTAATATCCATGTTCGAGTGGAAGCTCGGTTTCCTTGTTTTCCTGGCTATATTTCTTTCAAGGTTCGGGCTTTCTTTGATGGTGCCAGTTGTTTCTGCAACCCTGTTCCCATTGTTACTTTCACTTTCCACAATCGTTCTGACCGGAGTTTTCTTGACCTTCATGGTCACCTGCGGCAACATGACGGTGGCCGGCATGCTCGTCGGCCCGGTTCATGAGACCAGTTTCATGGCCTTTTTCAGGCCGGTCTTGAACGATTTTAAACCTTCCGACCTGGGCTCGGCCATCGGAGCCATCCAGGATTCGGAGCTGGGCATAATGGGAGAGGTGGTTGCCGATAACCTGGGATTTTCGGTCATGCCCATCGTCCAGATAATCCTCTGGGGCCTGGTGGCCTTCCTCGTATACTGGTTCTTCAACCGTGACAGGACCCACGGCAAGTTCGATGTCAAGATGATCGCCCTGCCCTCGATTATCGCGGGCGGAACCTTCATCGCCTCTTACAACACAATGCTGACACCGACATCCGAAGGATACATGGCCGGAATGATCCTGATACCTGTTGTGGCGGCCTCCGTTCTTTTGGGAAGAGCGGCCCATCAATACTTCTTCACCTATTTTGTCAACCTGGATATACAAACCGGGGTGGGAACCCGCATATCGGACATGGAGAATCTAGGGGAGAGCAGTTTCCAGCTCATCGGAGGACTGGATGATGTAAAAGAGGATATCAAGGAATCCATAATGATGCCCCTGCTGATGAGCGATATCACGGCCAAGTACGGCGTGGAGGCTCCTCACGGCATTCTACTCTTCGGACCTCCGGGGTGTGGAAAGACCATGCTCATGAAGGCACTGGCCAATGAACTGAAGGTGGAGATGATTACCGTGAAATGTTCGGATATCATGTCCAAATGGTACGGCGAGAGTGAGACAAAACTGGCAGAGCTCTTCGAGACCGCCAGGGAGAGAAGGCCGGCCATCATATTCTTCGACGACCTGGAGGCCATGGCAAAGCACAGGGACATGTATGCGGGTGATGATGTAACACCAAGGCTTTTGAGCATTCTGCTTTCCGAGCTGGATGGTATGGACAACGCTGTCGGAATTATTCTGGTGGGAACGACCAACAAACCGGAGCTCATTGACCCGGCACTTCTCAGGCCAGGAAGGTTCGACAAGGTCATTTACGTGTCACCGCCGAGTGTCGAGGAGAGAGTTGAAATCCTCAAGGTCCACCTGAGGGGAAGGCCCCTGGACGATAACATAGACCTGAAAGCCGCAGCCCAGCGCTGCGAGAGATTTTCCGGTGCTGACCTGGCCAATGTGGCAAAGGAAGCCGCGGTACTGGCCATGAGAAGGTCCATGGAAACCGGAGAGGATTCCAAAATTACCAGCGCGGACCTGATGAAGGTGGCCACCATCCTGAAGCCGAGCATCAGCCTTTCAATGCTCAAGGAATACGAGCTTCTCAAGATGGACTTCGAGAGAAAAATGCACCACGGCCAGCGGGATGAAAAATGGCAGGATGTAAAATGGGAGGATGTGGCCGGTGCCGAAAGGACAAAGAAGGATATCAGAGGATACATAGACATCCTTTACAAGGAGCCGGATGTTCTAGATGACTTCAAGCTGAAGACGGGGAGGGGGATGCTTCTCTTCGGGCCTCCAGGATGTGGGAAGAGCCTTATAATGAAGGCGGCTTCCAACGAGCTGAAGATCCCTATGCAGATAATCTCTGCACCTGAGTTGATCGGCTCCAGCATGGGGGCCATGCCCGTTAATCAGATCTTCTTCAGGGCCAGGGAAAACACGCCTTCCATTCTTCTCATCGAGGATATCGATGCCATTGGCTCGAGAGATTCCATCGATAATCCGGAAGCATTCAATGTCATGTCCCAGATACTGGCAGAGGTGGATAACGTGGAAGCGAAGGAGCATGTTCTTATCGTGGCGACCACCAACGACCCGGACAGTCTTCATCCCAGCCTTCTGCGGCCCGGAAGGTTTGACAAAATATTTTTCGTGCCCCCGCCGGACACGGCAGCCAGAAAGGAGGCTTTCAATATATATCTCAGGGACATTCCATTGGCCGATGATGTAGACGATGCCCTTTTGGACATGCTCACCATGAAAACAAGTGGATACAGTAATGCCGATATTGCAGCGATAGTGGATGAAGCAAAGCTCATAGCCGTGGTAAATGACAAGGAGAAGACTGCAAGAAGGGCGGTCAGCAGAGACCATCTTCTCAGGGCTCTGGATATGGTTGAGACATCCATAACCGAAGAATATGTGGAATCATCAAAGGCCTTCATGGACCATTACAAGGTGAGGAAGTAATGTTGATGTTAATGTCAATGCCAATGCAGTTGATACAGCCGAGACCGCAATCATTATCAGAGGGTGGAAAATAACATGGAAACAATATTCTGGATCCTCATAATATCGGTCATAGTCTTTATATTTCTGGGAGCCTGGGGGCTCAAATTTCCGAGAGCGGGAAAGGACTGGGGCAAGGACAGACAGGAAACAATGTCCATGGTATTCAGCATGTCAATATTCCTGATGTTCTTCCTCCTGTTGTGGTACGTGATCGGAATTGTGGACTGGCCACCTGCCATGGACCTGATAATATGGGGCTCCGCAATAACCTTCTTCTTGCTGATACTGGCCGCCATATTCCTGCCCAAGGGCACAAAGCTCAACCTGAAGAGCAAGAAGGACAAGAACATCAAGACCGCGGATGATGATGATTGAGGAAGGACCCCGCCCTTCGGGCAGGGTTTGATTTGAACACCTTGCTCAAGTTACAAGGTGGATATTTTTTTGCTGGCACATCGTTGTCACTTGCTAGCACATCCGAATCAAATACTTCGCTTGAATCTTGTTAATAATCGTATTAGATTTTCTGGTCGCGTACAGATGAAGATTTAACGCGCAACCAGAATAACAAGACCCCGCCTCTGCTTT
>JAGLSY010000052.1 GCA_023135545.1 Thermoplasmata archaeon
TGCTTTTATCGAGATTGCTCCGCCTCCACTTTTTTCTTTTAGCCCTCGCTGTGCTGGCCAGGCTCCAAAAGAAAAAAGACGGACAAATAAAGAAAACTCGCCTGGCATGCTCGCTCGGAGATTGTTTGTTCTTTGATTAATCCAAAGGGAAAGGCTACGCAACCCAGAGCCAGCAAGCTGGCCTGGGCGGGGCATGTTGCCACCAAATGCTTACCTTTGTCCTCCCCTAGCCTTGCGTATCCGAATCTTCTGGCTGCTCTGCATCCAGAAGCTTAATTGAGCTGCTTGCGCACTCAATTCGCTGGCCGTCCCCTATCTGCTCGAAACGCCTGATGATAATTGCACAGCGTGGGCCCCAGTATTATCCAGTGTGGGTTACTTTGATGTGCTAGCATGGTGGGTGGCCGGAAGGTGGGCCTATCCAGAAAAACCAGGAGCGGTATTTCCGACGCACCGAATCAACGGTGGTGCAAATTCTTCGCTGCAATGACCGATATACCTCTCTCGGTAAGCATCTTCGCGCTCGAGTTCAGGGCATCATGCTTGTCCAGGTAGTTCTGCGTGAGTGCCGGCATCAGGCCCTGGGAATCAACATCGGCCCTGGGTAGGAAATATTCCAGAATGTTGGACGGATGTTCCCTTGCCTTGTCGATCTCCGGAATTCCTCCCTCGTGCTTGGCACTTATGTTTGGAACTGTCTTTGCGATGTCCATCAATTCCTCGCGGCGGTCGTATGGCTGGATTACGATGGACTTGTAGGTTTCCGTAATGTGGTGTTCGAACCTGACAATATCGTCCAGATCGAAGGCCTTTCTTATTTTGGCGGATATCTCGATGGTCTGGTTGTTGACCGAATTGGAGAAGTTGAATCCGATGAGCGGGGTTGTGCCGTCATCTCTCTTGAATAAATTGGCAGCCATCAGGGTCCAGAAAATGGCATACGGGTTGTCATTGCCCATGAAAACCGATATCTTGAACTCATTGTTGACGCCTAGTTTGTGAAGCATGTAAGCCACAAAGACGGTTCCCGGATTGATGTTGAGAACCTGCTGGACTCCGAAGTTCGTGTAATAATAAAGGTACTCATCCACCCATTTTATCGGATGGGTGTTGGGCTGACCCACCCCTCCAAAATAACCGGTGATGGTGTCCGGACCTCCAAGATGAATGTTCGAGCCGTCGGTGCCCTTTGTGTCCAATGTTTCACAAACACTGGAGTCGATTATTCTCATGGCCGCCTGAACAGCCAGCAGGTCCAGATCCTCCTCCTGCTCTTTCATGAACCGGACGCGGATAAACCTTCCCGGCATAAGCTCCTGATTGGCAATGGCCTGCTCGGCTTGCTTCATTAAGAAAGGGAAGTACTGGAGTGCGCTTATTTCGAGTGTCACGGCAATATCGTCATTGAATTGGACCTGGCCATAACGGTCGCCCAGAATCTTCTTCTTGTAATCATCGTACGAGATGAATGCATTGTTGTCACGCTGGTCCATGAGCCAATCAAGATCTTTTACCATTGGCGAGCCCTTGGCATCCAGTTTGTTGATGAGGGTTTCAACCTTGCCGGCTTCGGCAGCCTTTCGGTTGATTTCATCCACTCCGCCGTATTTATCTATTACGGCCAGCAGGTCGTTGACAAGCGGATTGCTTGGGTCCATCAAAAAGTCATTTACCATCTTCAAGCGGTCTTCGGTAATCATCAATTTTTCTCTACTCATGTCATAACTCCCCTTGGGTTGTCTCACATTATTAAAGGATAGTTAATAACGATTTCTATTGATAAACTGTGGAGTCCGCTCCGAGCAGCGAGTACACCGCGAGCAGGCCAATGGGGGACGGGATTGGCCAGCGCAGCGGTTGGGTAGGGGGAATACTAATGTCTGGGGTGGGCCATTAGGCAATTTAATCTATAATCATCACATTCCTCACCATGATGCGAACCCCTCAGGAAACACTTGACGATTTGAAAGCCGTGATCGAGGAGCTGGCCAACCAGGAGGATGTCCCGATAATAGTGGAAGGGAGGAAGGACGAGCAGGCATTGCGGGAATTGGGAATCACCGGGCCGGTTGTGGTACTGAATGACGGGCTTTCGACAATCGACACATGCACGAAGCTTTCCGGGAAGTACAAGAAGGCCGTTATATTGACAGATTGGGACAGGAAAGGAGGGCAGCTGGCCAGACAATTGATGGACGCACTGGAAGCCAATGACATGCATTATAACACGGACATCAGGGCCACCATATCCAGACTGTCAAAGAAGGACATCAAGGATGTGGAATCCTTACCCTCATTTTTGAGAAGGCTGGAAGAAAAGGCATCTGGCCATTCCATGAGGCATTAACTGGTCATTAACAAAATCATTTTATCCCCTCAATCAAATGCACAATGGGTGAGAAAATGGAATTGAAGATGGTTAAAATTAACAATCCAGATGAGTTGAATATTATAATAGGCCAGTCTCATTTTATCAAGACCGCCGAGGACATCTATGAAGCGATGGTGAACACCGTGCCAAATGTGAAATTCGGGGTGGCCTTCTGCGAGGCATCCGTGAACAGGCTGGTCAGGGTGGAAGGAAATGATGAGGAATTGAAGAAGCTGGCTGCTGAAAATGCTTATGCCATTTCGGCTGGCCACATATTTTTCCTGGTGATGAAAGATGCTTTCCCGATCAATGTCCTGAGGTCGATAAAGAACGTGCCAGAGGTCTGTAATATCTTCTGTGCGACAGCCAATCCGGTTCAAGTCATAATCGCCGAGAATGAGCAGGGCCGCGGAATCCTGGGCGTGATAGACGGCCAGCCGCCGGTGGGAATAGAGGATGAGAATGGAGAAGCGCAGAGAAAAGAATTCCTCAGAAAGATTGGCTACAAAAGGTAATTCTCAGATGCCTAGGCACGCTCCGAGCAGGTGAGAGGGGGACGGATCGAGCCAGCGCAGAAGTTCCCTTTGGATTAAACGATGAAAAAACAATCTCCGAGCGAGCAGGCCAGGCGATTTTTTCTTGTTACCCTTCT
>JAGLSY010000053.1 GCA_023135545.1 Thermoplasmata archaeon
GCCAGCGCAGTGAGGAATAAAAAGAAGAAATAGGGAGCACGGGTGGGGGGCACCCCAATGTTTGGGGTGGGTTATTGTATTCCTTTCAGGGCGGACTCCCTGATCGCAGCGATGTTGGCAGTTATGTTTCCATCGCCGCCGAAAGCCGCATTGCCAGCAACCAGTATGTTGCCTCCATTTTGGGCTACGATATTGGCGTTTGCAGGCCCTATACCGCCATCAACCTGAATGTCGATGTCCAGGGAATTCGCATCTATGTGTTTTTTTGCCTCGGACAGCTTGTCCATAACCTCTGTCATGAACTTCTGGCCGCTGAATCCCGGGTTAACGGTCATGAGCAGAAGCATGTCGATATCTTCCATGTGCTGAATTGCCTCCGTGAAAGGCGTGCCGGGGTTGAGAGATAGGCCTGGCTTGATACCCAGTTCTTTTATCATGCTGATGGATTTCGCGATGTCGTCATCGCACTCTGCGTGAACGGTTATCCAGTCACTTCCGGCATCGGCAAATTTTTCAATGTAATCAATGGGGTGGGAAATCATGAGATGGGCATCAAAGGGCATGGTGGTGCAGGGACGAAGCTGCTTGACAACCGCCGGCCCGAATGAGATGTTGGGCACGAAATGGCCGTCCATTATGTCCAGGTGGAGCATGTCGGCCCCGCCTTTTTCAACCCTCACCACGTCCTCCTCCAGATGGGTGAACCTGGCCGATAAGAGGGATGGAGCTATCATTATCTTTCTGGGGGACATCAAACAGGGATTGCGAGCCTGATATTATAGTCTTTGGGATTTCCTTGTTTGTGCTTGGGTTGAGATGGGATTTCCCAGGGATTTCCATGCCAACCCTTTAATAATCCATATTCGATATCAATTAGTATAGAATAATTAAAACTTAAAAGGAAGACAAGGTGATAACATGGACGAGGGAAGCATTGGATTGATATTGATAATACTGGGCATTGCTATGCTCATATCAGAGGCGGCCTCTCCGGGATTCTTCATCGCTATTCCGGCCACCGTCATACTGATACTGGGCATCGTAGGCGTGATTGCGCCAGACGTCTTCTTCACATGGGTGAGCCCCGTGATTGCAGTTGTTGTGGGCATACCGATGACGGTCGTGACCATTCTTCTATACCAGAAGCTGGCACCACCCGAGAAGCCGACGACCACCGTGGGAACCTCTCTCGTGGGGAGGACTGGAACAGTTTCGAAAATCATCAAGCCCAAGGAGATCAGCGGCAAGGTGACTGTTGAACAGCAGAAATGGAGCGCGACAGCCAAGGAGATAATTCCCGTCGGCGAGGAAGTGGTCATAGTGGGAAGCAAGGGCGTTCATGTCACAGTTGAAAGAATAAACAAGGAGGAATAAGAAAATGGACATAAGTACGATTATAGGCTTGGTAATTCTGATAATATTCGCCATCATATTCATATTGATGACCAGCGTCAGAATAATCCAGCCCTATGAACAAGGATTGTTGGTAGTGTTGGGAAATTTCAGAAGGATTCTGAACCCGGGTTTCAACATGGTGCCTCCACTCATATCCGAGGTAATCAAGCTGGACTTGAGAACCCAGGTAATGGACGTGCCAAGGCAGGAGGTCATAACCAAGGACAACTCGCCGACCAATGTTGATGCCATAATTTACATCAAGGTCATTGACCCGAAAAAGGCCTTCTTCGAGGTCGACAACTACAGGACTGCAACCATATACCTTGGCCAGACAACGCTGAGGTCTTTGATAGGAAACATGGAACTGGACGAAGTTCTATACAGCAGGGACACCATAAACGACCATCTCAGAGACATACTGGACAAGGCAACCGACCAGTGGGGAGTGAAGGTCGAGGCTGTGGAGATAAGGGAGGTCGACCCGGTCGGCCCGGTCAAGGCCGCAATGGAGGAGCAGACCTCTGCAGAGAGGAGAAGGAGAGCCGCCATACTTACCGCGGACGGTGAGAAGCGCTCTGCCATTCTCGTTGCCGAGGGTGATAAGAGGTCACGTATTCTCCAGGCCGAGGGTGTAAGACAGTCCAAGATTCTGGAGGCCGAAGGACAGAGGGTGGCCACCATTCTGGAAGGCCAGGGTGAGGCCCAGAGGTTGAGAATACTCTCGATGGGTGCCCTGCCGCTGGATCACAAGGCTTTGACGGTTCTGTCACTTGAAGCGTTAAAGAAAATGGCGGATGGCCAGGCCACGAAGATAATCTTCCCCTTCGAGATTTCAAGACTGCTGGAGGGTGCTGCCAGTTATCTTGGAGTGAGCCAGGATACACCGGAACGCACCGCCACATCAGCACAGGAACTGGAGGCCATGCTCGGCAAGGCTGAGGATATCCTGGGAGACATACCGAGCCAGAGTGCGCTGAAGGCCGAACTGAAGACCATCGAGAAGGAGATGGAGATCGAGGCAAAGGACACGGAAGAGCTGGCCGAAAGTCTTCAAAAAGGGAAGAAGGATCCCACACAAGGGCAGTTGCTCAGGACCAAAGTGGCTCAAAAAAAGAAGGCTGAAGAACTGTAATGGCTTAACCTCAATGCCCGTCGTCAAGGCGGGCAATCTTTACTTTTTTTAAAATGCGCAATTATCTTCATCCATACGCATTTATTTTATCAAATGCGCGGCGCGTGGCTATAGATGGAGCATTTGATGCGGTACATAAATATTTGTTTTTTATTTTTAACCGAAAATATTATAAATCAATGGTTTATCTTTGCCATCATGCGATTCAGCATCATCATCATCGTCAGAAACGGTGAGATATTCATGAGAGATGCCCTGGACAGCCTGGTCCATCAATCGGTGAAGCCGGACGAGGTCATCGTCGTGGATGCCGAGAGCACGGATTTTACCCAGCACATCGTCAGGGACTATGCCAAAAAATATGATGTCATCAAATTATATGTCGAGCCAGGCACCCGTGGAGAGGGGCGCAACTACGGTGTGAAAGTCTCGATAGGCGATGTCGTGGCCTTCATGGACGTCGATGCCATAGCCAACGCCCTGTGGGTTGAGGAAATGAAAAGGGCAATGGAGGATGCAGATGTGGTGGCTGGCCGGGAAGTGAGGTTAGGCTATACTGGATTCATATCGCTCAAGCGCGTGGGGATGATGCACAAGGGGGTGGACATAACCTACCCCAGCGTCAACCTGGCTTACAAAAAATCAGTCTTTGAGGCGATAGGCGGCTTCGACCCCTGGTTCAAGGAGGCTGAGGAAGTTGACCTGAACTTCAGGGCAGTGGATGCAGACTACAAGCTGGTTTACAATGAAAAAGCTATAGTTTACCACAGAGCCAGAGAGACCTTCACAGGCTTCCTGAAGCAGTCCTTCTGGTACGGCTTCGGAAGAAAGGAGCTGGCTTTGAGGCACGGCACCCTGTGGCAGACATACGAGCCCCTGGATATGGTCAAGGTGGGCAAGGACGAATCCATCTGGAAACTCATCAGGCTGGGCGTGTCCTTCCTGGGATACATGTTCTGCAAGGTTACGGGAAAGCGCGAAACCCTGAAAAACAGGCTGAGGGAATCCAAGGCCAGCGATAGATAATTAATATGTCTGGGGAAGGTCGTAGG
>JAGLSY010000054.1 GCA_023135545.1 Thermoplasmata archaeon
GGGGCCAGGAAGGAGGGTTTCAAAACCCTGGGCATAGCTTTGAAGGAGATCCCAAAGTTCTATGATGCATTTCCATTGGCCAGACCTGACGAGTTCATGGTTGTAGATGATTACAGCCAGATCAAGGAAAAAATACCGGAGATGATCGAGAATAATACCCTCATCATTCCCCATGGCTCCTTTGTGGAATACCTGGGGGCCAGCGAGTTTCATAAATTGGAAATACCCACCTTTGGAAACAGGGCAGTTCTCGAGTGGGAATCAGACCGTAATAAAGAAAGGGACTGGCTGACTTCTTCAGGCCTGACGATGCCCGGGCTCATCACCAGCCCCGAGGACATCGATAAGCCAGTTATGGTGAAGTATCATGGTGCGAAGGGCGGCAGGGGCTTTTTCATAGCAAAGGATTACAATGAGTTCAAGATGGGAATAGACCACGACGAGGAATATCATATCCAGGAATACATCATCGGGACAAGGTATTATCTCCATTATTTCTATTCGCCGATAAAGCCGACAGGCTACACCCTGTCCAAGGGTTCGCTTGAACTTCTCAGCCTTGACCGCCGGGACGAGACCAACATCGATGAGATGTACAAGCTGGGCTCACAGGAAGACCTCAAACGCCAGGGCATTTACCCGACCTTTGTGGTGACTGGCAATGTCCCTCTGGTTCTGAGGGAGTCGCTGCTGCCTAAGGTCTTCGAGATGGGTGAAAGGGTGATCGAGCGCTCCATCGAGCTCTTCGGAGGGATGATGGGCCCCTTCTGCCTGGAGACCATAATCAATGACAAGCTGGAGTTCACGGTTTTCGAGATCTCATCGAGAATAGTCGCCGGGACAAATCTTTTCCCGTCCGGCTCTCCCTATTCGGACTATATTGAGCCGGGCCTTTCCACGGGCGTGAGAATCGCAAGGGAAGTCAAGATGGCTGTCGAGCAGGGCAGGCTGGACGAGATTGTCACATAATCAATTTCGTGCGCTTGTCTAGGTATATGTATAATCATCCGTCTTTTCTCCATTTAATATATTCGCCCTCCCCCTGATCTGTTATTTATAATCTCGATCCGTTCCATATGTGAATGACCGTCGAAATATTCCCGTACACCCCGCGCCCCAACCAGAAGATAATTCTGGAGCAGATACAGGATATTCTTTCAAAAAAAGGTCATATTATCATCGAATCCGGCACGGGCTCCGGTAAAACAATATGCGGTCTGGCTCCATGTATTGAATATGGTTTAATAAATAATAAGAAAATTATATATTTAACTCGAACAAATTCTCAGCAGGACCAGGTGTTCAAGGAGCTCAGAGAGCTCCAGAAACATTGCGAAATATTCGGCATAGGGATGCAGGGGAGGCAGAATCTCTGTACCCTCTTCGATTCGGACAAGCACCTTAAAAAAGGCACATCTGAGGAACTTTCCAAGCTTTGCGGGGACAAGAAAAAGGCGGTGATCGAGGGGGACAGGAAGAAGGGGTGCAGATATTATGAAAATCTGTTGAACCACGACCTGGACGAGCTGAGGATGTTTGCAAAGACCAGCGTGCCGACTCTGGGCGAGTTCAAGGAGCACTGCAACCGGAAAGACATATGCCCATATGAAGCCAGCAAGATACTCATGAGCGATGCAAATGTGGTTTCGGCCCCCTATATCTTCTTTTTCAGCCCGGTCATACGCAGGACCTTCCTGAACTGGATGAACGCGGTTGAAGAGGATGTTATTGTAGTGATCGACGAGGCCCACAATCTTCCGGATTTTGCCAGGGAACTGATATCCATGGAGATGTCCGGCGGCGCGCTCGACCTGGCCCTTTCCGAGGCCTATAAGATTGGAGACCCCTTGCTGGTGGACGGCGTGAATATATCTGATCTTCTCGGAATGCTGAAAGGGGCACTGGATGAGATCGCCGAAGAATATGTAATCGATGAGGATGGCCTTGTCCCCCCAAAGGAGCTGGAAACCCAGATTATGAGCAAGTTCAGAATCACGGACATAGAAATGAAGAACATGATACTGGACCTGCTTACACACGGCAACATAATACGGGAAAAGAAGAGAATGCTGGGAAAACTGCCGCGCTCCTTCATCCATTCCATTGCCGTGTTCATGCTTAATTGGGTATCCCAGGACGATTCGGATTCCACCAAGCTGGTCAACGGCGGCGACAATCCATTTCTGGAAACATACGGCCTTGATCCCTCAAAGATAACTGGCATACTCAACAAATGCCATTCGTCAATTCATCTGTCCGGAACCCTTTCTCCACTGGACGAATACAGGGACTCGATAGGGCTCGATAAGAACACCCCGCTTCTGTCCCTGCCCAGCCCCTTTCCCCCTGAGAACAGAAAACTGCTTTTCGTTGAGGATGTTACGACTAAATACGAGGTATTCAACACATCTGATGAAATAAGAGAGGCCATCAAAGAATACATTGGAGATGTTGTCAGGGAGTATGACAGGAACACCATTATATTCTTCCCAAGTTACTCCATGTTATCCTCATTCAGATCTGTGCTGGACACCCACGGCAGACCCTTTTACCACGAGAGCGGCAAAATGACTCAAAAGGAGCTCATGGATATGGTGAGCAACTTCAAGAAAGAAGGGAATGGAGTGCTTCTGGCCGTGATGGGCGGCCGCATAAGCGAGGGCATTGATTTTCCGGGAGATGCGCTGGAGATCGTCGTCCTGGTGGGAATTCCCTTTCCGAAACCCACGGCCAAGCACAAGTCGCTTTTCGAGTACTATGACAGAAAACATGGAAGGGGCTGGGAATACACGGTGGTTGCGCCGGCCACCCGGAAACTGCTTCAGAGCATGGGGCGGCTGATAAGAACCGAGACCGATAGGGGAGTGGCTCTGGTACTTGACAGGCGGGTTAAGCAGTTCAAGAATTATCTCCCGGGCCTGGCGATTACGGAAAACCCTGTGTTGGATATTGATGCCTTTTTCAACAGAGGAACGCCATAACCCCACAAGGCCTCATAGAATCGACACGAAGTTACCTTTACAATGGCCGATGAACTAAAATATCAGTTATGCCCTCCCTATCTGGGTAAGGTTGAATTATGGCCAAGAAAAAAACAGGTACAAAATCCAAGCGGTCCACTTCAAAAAAGAAATTTGATTCCAGTGAATACTCGGACAAACTTTTTGCTTGGCTATCAGAAGGTTACGAGGTTTCGGAACTTACCGAGCTCATCAAAAACGGCAGCCAGACAAAGATAAAGAAGGCCTTTTCCGATTATGAAAAAAATATGGAGAAACTAAGAGTCCTTGAAGAGGAAATCAATGAACAGGATGTGGATGAAGAGGACGAGCGGTACATGGAGATTCAGGAATTTCTGAAGGATCCGTCAAAGCTCGAAGAGGTGGAAAAGTACGCGGACATGTTCAGGGACCACACCCGAATAAACGAACTAAAGGCAGAACTGGCCACCCTCAATATATCCGGGTTTGAAAAAGAGGCGAAGGCCATCATCGATGACCTGGACAACCCGGAAGACCTGGACAAGATAGAGGCCGATATCAAATTCTTGAGGAAGCGCATCAAGGTGAAGTTCTTCGAGAGTGCCTTCGAGATGGAGCTTTCACCTGAGGAAAAGGTTGAGAAGGGTATAGTTTCCAAGCCACCTCTGGCCGAAACGATATTCTTCATTCACAGGGACGGAACCCTGCTTTCCGTGAAAAGTAAAATACCTCCTGAGAAACTGAGCAAGAAACTGCTCTCCAGAATGGTCATGGCCATCAGGGAGCAGATGAACAGGGCCTTCAACGAGGGAGAGCATGTCCACAAGCTCACATACGAGGGGCACAGTATCATCCTGGAGGACAGCAACCATGTCTACGCCGCGGTTGTGATAAATGGGGAGGAGAAGCCAATAATGTACAAGATAATACTGAAGGCACTCCAGATTATGGAAAGGAAATACGCTAATGAGTTTAACAACTGGACTGGTGATAGAAAAAAACTCAGGGAGATGGAAAAGTACTCCACCGCGATATTCCAGGCATTTGAGAAGCTGAGTTGACGGGGGTAGATGGTTGAGTTTTGAAGGGAAAATTAAGGGAGTACATCTGCAGAATGTGATTGATTATGTCAAGCACAAGAGGGGAATCAACGGGTTGAACGAATTCTTCACGATGGTCAACGAGGGTCGAAATTCCCATGACAACATCAATGAGGACATCCTGGTTCCCAAGAATTGGTATTCCTATGAACTCTACCTGACTTTTCTGAATGCAGCGGACATGGTGACCGGGAATGGAGACCTCTCCAAGTGCTATGATATCGGTTTCCAAACACTTCAGAACCTGGGCCACCTCAGCTATCTCACCCGGGCACCCACAGTGCCCGATTTTGTGAAGATGGCCGTGGACAATTGGAACAATGTGTATGACTTCGGAACAACAGAATACGAGATGGTCAATGACAATAAGTTGATATTCAGATATTACGGTTTCCCAAAGGACAAGGCCAAATGCGAGTACTTCCGCGGCAGCCTGGCTGGCATGCTAAGCCTATGCGGGCTGGTCGGCACCGTGGTCGAAACTAAATGCAACACCGAAGATTCAGATCATTGCGAGTACACGGTGACCTGGGAATGAGTTCTGTGAGTTCTGTTAGCAAATGCTGAGAGTCATGAGTTCTGTGAGTTCCGCCAATATGATTATGGCATCTTTGAGTTTGGGTTTCCTGGGCATTTGGCATACTGGGCAAACTCAAGGAACTCAAGAGTACAAAACCCTACAGTACGAACTCATGAAACTCAAGGGTACATAACTCAACAATACGAACTCCACGAACTCATGAAACTTAATTATTAAAAGATTAAAAGTGCCCGGGTGTTGGCCCGGGCATTATTTTAAATTGTGAGTTCGCAGTGTTGCGTACTCATTCCTTTCCCTGCAATTTTGCCAGATTCTTTTCGTAGAGCTCCTCGGATATCTTTCCATCCTCGTAGGCCTTCTTTAGCCTCTGGATCTTCTCGTCTTCCACAGGTGCTTCCGGGACGTCATCAACCGCAACAGGTTCATCTGCAACGGGCTCGGCCTTGGGGATATCCTCGGCCTCGGGAGCATCTTCTATATCAGATGCCTCCTTGATGTCTTCCTCTGGTACTTCATCCGGGGTGTCATCCATCTCCACATCATCTGCATCGGGCCCTTCCTCAGGGGTTTCATCAGCCTTGGGAGCCTCTTCCATATCAGATGCCTCCTTGATGGCGCCTTCCTCTGGGATATCCTCGGCCTCGGGAACCTCTTCTATATCAGGTGCCTCCTCAATGGTGCCTTCCTCTGGCATCGGTTCCTCGACGACATCTTCACCTGCTTCTTCGACCATGGGCTCTTCAGATGGTTCGACAACATCGGATTCTATCTCCTCTGGAAGGCCTTCCTCCATCGGTATTGCCTCCACATCATCTCCGTGCTCCACGATGGTAAGCTCTTCTTCGCCGTCAATCATATCCTCATCTATGTCCGGGGCAGGCTCATCATCCATGTCTGGTGTTTCGTCAAAGGCTTCAATGTCGGCATCCTCTACCTCTCCGGCTTCCATATCCTCTGGTAATTCTCCGTCGGGCTCGATTTCCTCGCCTTCCTCATCGACAGGTATATCCTCTGATGGTTCGACCTCTTCCTCCTCTGGCCTTTCCTTCCACAGGCCCATCGCTATGAACAGGCCGACCACCAGGCCAACTATCAGCAGGGCTATCATAACCCCTATCGCAGCGTAGTTGGTTCCGTAGTCCTTCTTGTATTCCAGAGTGTAGCTGAGTTCGATGACGTTTCCAGCCTCGTCCACGGCCTCTATAACTATAGTGTTGATTCCGTGACTGAGCGCCAGTGATTTGGTGAATTCTATGTCTCCGTCTCTCGTGGTTTCCGTCGACGGTATCTTGCCGTTTATCTTCACAGAGTAGCCGTCGATAATCTTGCCGGTTATGTTTATTATCTCCTCGTCAACCGTTGTCGGGATATCTATTTCTATAACCGGAGATATGGAATCTCGTGTTATGTTCATCCATTCATCAACATAGTTGCCAGCATAGTCCTCGAATTGGACGTGGAAGGTGTTGATTCCCTCGTTGAGCGCGACCATTCCAGAGAAGGTCCCGTCGGAGTTCACAACAACCGGCACATAGTTGATGTACATATTGCCGCGCTCGGAAACCTTGCCCTGGATGGACGTTGTGTCCGTGTTGGTAATGTATCCCTCCGAACTTCTTATGCTGGATATGTCCGGAACATCGGTGTCCAGTATGATATCACGCTGTATCTTGTAGCTGTTTCCGACAACATCAGTTGCGACCATCTCAAGGGTGTTCTCGCCTTCTGAAAGAGTAACCATGGCCCTAAAGCTTCCATCGCCCTCTATCTCAAGACCATCGGTAGCCAGTCCCTTCAACACCAGGGCACTGCCTACTTCGACCGTTCCCCTGACCATGAACATCTCGTCGTTGACGTATGTCATGTCTTCGGAGGGGTTGTCCAGAACCAGCTTCGGTGAAGAGGTTTTAATGGTGAACACCCAGGTCTCGGTTGCTGTGTTGCCGGTCCAGTCCGGCGCAATCAGGTCAACCCTGTGCGCGCCTTCGGACATTGG
>JAGLSY010000055.1 GCA_023135545.1 Thermoplasmata archaeon
TGATGAGAGTGTAATCGCTGTACCTGATGCCGACATCTGCGGCATACCCGACAGACCAGGGCTCCCAGTCATCGTCCACGTAAACCAGGGCCCTGTTGGCCAGCGTCATGTTGCCCATCCTGTACTCGTGGTTCTTGTCAAGGTAATTCTGAATAAGGGAAACTTCATCCTCGCCGTCGATGGTGATGGTGGAGGCATAGAGCCGCCCGATCCATATCTCAGGCTGGAGGTCGCCGGTGCCGGCAAGGTGGTCATCGAAGATGCCGTTGGCCGGAGAGTCATCCACCCATGTCCCGTCAAGGTCCATGTAAAAGAGGTCGATTGGGAAAGAGGTGTAACCGTATTCGTTGTAATCATCGGCTATCTCGTACATGGCGGTTGGTATGTCTCCGATGAGGAAAGCGCCCACCATGCCGCTGGCATAACCATTTATCAGAAGGTCTTTGACCTGGGACTCATCTGCCCAGCCCTCGATGTGTAGTTCGGGAGTGTAGCCATCATTGGTCACATCGGCCATGTATCTGGTCACATGGGAGGAGATACTGGGATAAATGCCTGGCTCGACCAGGATGTACATTATTCCGGGGCCTTCCCACGCGGGCTTTACACCCCATTCTGCAGAGTTGTCCGGGGAATCCGGTATATTTTTCTGCGACTCCCAGCCCTGTGGCAGGATATAGTCTGACCCGGAATCCTCCAACCCGGGAGCCACTGGGGCGCTTGCCGGTGTGGCTATTCCGGAGAAAGCACTCATCACCAGGGCTGTCAATACCAGTGGCACTAGGACATAGTTAGAATATCTCTTCCAATCCATAAGATTTCCTCTTACTAATTCAAAATCGGGTTTTTAATATATAAGGATATGGCGTTTATAACCTAGTTATACACCATGTTATACTGTATTAATGAAGCCAAGAGCCTCTTTTGCTCCGTCATTAAGACATGAGTGAAGCCACAACTATAAATTACTGGTTGCCTACACCTCCCGCATGGAATTCCATGGTTTGACCCTAGACAAATTCCAGATGGATGCCTGCAGCCACCTGACCAAGGGAGATTCGGTCGTGGTCTCGGCCTCCACCGGAACCGGAAAGACCCTTATTGCAGAGTACGCCATAGAGTTCTACACCGAACTGGGCATGCGTTCTGTTTACACCTCCCCCATCAAAGCCCTATCCAATCAGAAGTATAAGGATTTCGTGAAGGAGTTCGGAGAGGACAAGGTGGGAATTCTAACCGGCGACGTATCCATAAACCCCTACGCCCAGATACTTGTGATGACCACCGAGGTTTACAGGAACATGGCACTTACCGATGTGGAATCGATCAAGGATGTGGGAATTCTCATACTGGACGAGGTCCATTTCATGAACGACCCGGAGAGGGGCACCATCTGGGAGGAGTCAATAATCTTTTCACCCGATAACATCAGATTCCTCGCCCTTTCCGCAACCATCCCCAACGCCAATGAGTTCGCCGACTGGATAGAGGACATACACGCACACAAGGTGGAGGTCGTCCAGCATCTTGAAAGGGCCGTACCGCTCTATCACAATTACTTCCTAGGTGAAGGAGAGTTAATTCAGAGGAATAGGCTCAATGATTACGCCAACATGGTTGAGAACGAGAAACACCGCTCAAAGGCCCAATCCAGTCGACACAGAGGGAGGGGGAAGCGCGGCAAAAAACCCAAGCCCCAGGCCACGGGAATAGGGCATCTGGACCTCCTGAAAATAATGAAGCAGAAAGAGTATTTCCCCTGCCTGTTCTTCACCTTCTCGAGGAAGAAATGCGAGAGCCAGGCCATAGAGGCGGCCCATAATATGAGATTATTAAAGGAAACGCCGCAGGAGATCCTTGACATCATCGATGTATACCTATCTGGATCGGACATCAGAGAGATGGAATCGATCAAGGCACTTACCACATCCCTGAAAAAAGGGGTGGCCTTTCATCATGCCGGCATGCTTCCGGCGGCCAAGCAGGCCGTTGAAGAGGCCTTCGGCCAGAATCTCATCAAGGTACTGTACGCCACCGAGACATTTGCGGTGGGAATCAATTACCCGGCCAGGGCGGTCGCCTTCGAGGGCATGAGAAAGTATGATGGAAAATACTTCCGCTATCTTAATTCTAAAGAATACTTCCAGATGGCTGGCAGGGCCGGCCGCAGGGGAATGGACGATAAGGGAATTGTCGTGGCAATTGTCGACAAGTGGCAGGACGACCTCAAGGAAATTAGTCGGTTAACAAAGGAAGATAAAATACCGATCTATTCGCAGTTCCAGCTTTCCTACAACACGGTCCTCAACCTGGTGGACAAGCATTCCAAAAGGGAGATAAAGCAGATACTGGAGCGGAGCTTCGAATCCTTCAGAAAGAAAATGTCGGGCAGAAAAGTGAATGTCTGGACCTCCTGGTATAACCGGCTCAGAACCCTGGAGAGGCTGGGGCATGTGGAAAACGGCGTGTTGACCAGGAAGGGAAGTTTTACAACGAAGATATTCACCGAGGAGCTGGTAACAGCAGAACTCTTCCATGACAACAA
Organism: Thermoplasmata archaeon; assembly: GCA_023135545.1. Lineage (GTDB taxonomy): Archaea > Thermoplasmatota > Thermoplasmata > SG8-5 > JAGLSY01 > JAGLSY01. Next base: position 2,546 of record JAGLSY010000055.1, read on the forward strand.
ATGGAGAGGCTGGTCTGAACTGGATCTGGCATGTCTGGCCTCGGCCATAACCTATGAGATCAGGCATAACAGAAGGGGAAAGAGGCCTGAAAAAGGAAAGAGGTTCCACAGGCTGGTATCCAGCATATCGAAGAATGACTACCTCATGCGCAACCTGAGCCTCAACGGAATGGCCTCCAGGATCCCGATCGTCGAGTCGTGGTCAAGAGGCTGGACCTTCGCGGAGCTGGTCGATGAATACGAACTGGCCGAGGGCGACCTGATAAGGTTGTTCAGGCAGGCTATAGACGTTCTTGAGCAGGTGAAGCGGGCCACGGACCAGGAGGAGCTGAAGGACAAGATAAGTCTGGCCATTTCCATGGTGGACAAGGATGTTGTAAGTGTTACTTTTGACTGATGCCGGCATTGCATCTCTTTTTACTTCCGTTTTTTCAATTTACTTTCACTGCCCCCCGGTTTAGGCTTATATAATCCCGAATCTTATTAGAATTGGGCACGGTAAAGAGCCAAGGAGGTGTAAGAAATAAGTAAAAACCCTTAAATAAGTGATAATACATATGGTACTTGTGGTGATAAACATGGTCAACATGACGCTGGCTATACCAGAGGATCTCCATGAGGTTATGAAACGTCACACTGAAATAAAATGGAGCGAAGTCGCGAGAAAAGCGATGTGGGAATATGCCAAAAAATTGGAGATGCTTGATAAAATGGTTGCAGATAGCAAATTGAAGGAAGAGGATATCGACGAGATAGATCACATTATTAAAGCAGCCATTATAAAGCACTATCGGAAAAGTTAATGAAGCTGGTAATTGACACAAACATAATAATCTCAGCTATTGTGAGGAATTCCCTGACTCGAAAGGTCCTCTTGTCGCCTTATTATGATTTTTATACTCCAGATACAGCGATATCAGAGCTCGAGAAGCATTCGGCCCTGCTGATAAATAAGACAGGTCTAGACAGGGAAAAGATCAAGGAGATAATTGAGCTTGTCATGGATTCGATTATCATTGTTTCATCAGGCATGTTTGAGAAATATCTTCCTATTGCCCTAGAAGAAATGAAAGATATCGACGAAACCGATGCGCCTTTTCTTGCCCTGGCCCTTTCTTTCTCAAATGATGGCATCTGGAGCAATGATAGGCATTTCCAGAAGCAGAAACTAGTGAGGATATGGACAACCAGCGAAATGCTGATAGAATTGTAAAATCCCCGCAAACCATAAAAGCCGGTTTGTGTTTTCCATGTAAGGCAGATGGTGGAGGAAAAATGAAAAAAGAAATTGACGGCCAGATGATCTCATGTCCACTGTATCACATAACTCTTAAACCACGAACCGAAAGCATTTTCAAACATGGCCTTCTGCCTGCGAAGGATTCCAAAGGTCTGGGATTTGACCAGCCTTATCCTTCGGATGATAGTTTTGTTTATCTGTTCAACTCGATAAGAATGCAAAAAAATGTCAGCAAGGTCTTAAATGAGACTGATGGAAGCTGGCTGGCTGATAAAGATATTCTGAAGATTGATTTCCCATCATCCCTTCCACTTGAACGTGAATATGACCAGGCTGTGATGCCGCTGAAATTAACTGGTGAGGCACTAGACTGGTTCCTGGGAGGCCGGAAGCAGAATTCACCAGAGGAATATATACGATATTATTTCCAGAAGGTCTATGAGATAGAATATACTGGAAATTTCACAATAACAGACATATGCCAGTTCATTGATTCAGAGATATCGGATGAGAGTTGGGATGAAAATGACGGCAGCTATCGAACAACTAAAGCAATATCACCTGAACATATCAGAATCGTACCAGTGGAGGAATTCAACACGTAATAGAATAGGATATGATACCATGACCAGCAATTACAAATACACAATATTTCCGAGCAGGGTGGGCGACATCTTCGCAGCCAGCACACCCAAGGGCCTTTTCAAATTGCATTTTCCGGCCAGTGACATCAAACTGGCCGATGTCGAGGCCTATTATAACTGCAAATTGAAGAAGGATGACAAGGCATTGGCATATGTCAAGAAAGAGGTGCTGGCCTACCTTGACGGTGACCTGAAGAAGTTCAGCGTCAAGGTCGATTTTGTCCGTGGCACGGATTTCCAGAAGAAAGTATGGAAAATTTTGATGAAAATTCCCTACGGCCAGGCCCTTTCCTATGCAGATG
>JAGLSY010000056.1 GCA_023135545.1 Thermoplasmata archaeon
TATCTTCTTCATGGCTCCTACACTGTCCTTGAACCTGTAGTCGTATTTTTCCTCCCACTGGAAATGGTCCTCCACGCTGGGAAAAACCCCGAAGAGGAGGAAGTTGTATCTGCCTATACCGGCTTCGTATGCCAGGGGGATGTGGTTGTCATTCTGGATGGCCTTCAATATCTTGTCCTTGGAACGCTTGACCTCCATGAGATAGTAAACCAGTATCTGGTCCGGCGGCACGAAAAATCTCGGGAACCTGCATGCTGGTTTTCCGACTATTCCGGCCAGGGCCAGGGCCTTGATCCTTCTCTCGATGGTCTTTCTGTGGACGTCCAGTTTCTGGGCCAGAAGGTTTTCATTTGTCCTGATCCCGGCCCCGGTCACCAACATCTTCATTATGTCAAAGCAGAGCCGATTGGTATTGTAGCCATTGAGCTCCAGCTTTCCATTCTTTTTCAGTTTCTCCTCCATCACGTATATCGGGGAGTATGGTTGGTGCTTGATTATGTCCTTGTTGCTGAATATGAGCACATGGGCCGAGTTCCTTCTCTCCCTCGGCGGGATCTTCCCTTCTCTGACGATACTTTTTTTCCACTGGCCATAGGTATGGATGTCCCTGTGATACTCGATAAGAAGGGTGTTGTATTCCTCATCCCGCACGTGGAAGGCAGCGAAGATGTGCTCGTCATCCCTGAACCATTTTTCTGTTTCCTCTGACCTTGGAAGTTCTGCCCTGGCTATCGTCAGTAGGGGATACTCATTGTATAGCCACTTGAATGGATAGACCGGTCTGTTGATTATTTCATTCTTGAAAAGGGCATTGATCTGGGTCTTGATGGTGTTCCTGTGCTTGTTCAGGTTGTTTGCGATATGGCTCACGTTCACCTCGACGCCGTGTCCGCTGCAAATATTGTGAAGCAGTTCCAGGTTCAGCCTGTCCGATAGCAGATCGCTCATACACACCCTTAAAAATCATCAATATAAATACATTATGTATGATTAATTATCGATTATGCTATAATGTGTCTGGCAAAGCATTCAATAATATCGTATGGTCTTAACAATACCTAATAGTACAATAATATTATTCAATGCCGTTAATTGTATCAATTATAGCATTTTTTTGCTTATTTAATATCAGCATTCTTATATAACTATCTAGATTCTACTTGCTCAATTCCTTATATATGGTCTGGCAGTGAATACTGCTGTGCAGACCAAAACTGGAGGAAATCAAATGAATAGAACGTATAAGTTAAACATTAATGGTTTGGACGACAAGATGGAAGGAGGCATACCCGAAAAGCACATAGTTCTGCTCGCCGGAACCCCGGGAACAATGAAATCCACACTGGCCTACTATTTTCTTCTGGCAAATGCCAGGGAGGAAGAGGTCAAGGCGCTTTACCTGACGCTGGAGCAGGATAGGGACAATTTCATGTATCATCTGAAAAAGCTGGGGCTGGATGACACGGCCGAGGGACGCATGAACCTGTATGACCTTTCCACGACAAGGGAAGAATGGATGAAATTCAGCCAGGGTGCCGCCGATGAATCGGGCACGATGGACCTGGAGACATTCAAGAGGCAGCTGGAGACCCTGAAGACCGCGATGGGCTTTGACCTGCTGGTAATCGATTCTTTGCCGGTGGTGGAGCTGATGTTCAAGATGAAGGACCCGAGAGAAGATTTATTCCACTTTTTCAAGTGGCTGAAGCAGCTGGGTGTTACGACCTTCCTCATAACCGAGATGACACAGGACTCGCCCAAGTTCAGCAAGCACGACATCGATTTTCTGGCAGACGGTATCATAAAGCTGTCAGTGGTCCAGATGAGCCCGACCAAGAGCCAGAGGCAGATCCAGGTTGTCAAGATGAGGGGTGTACACCACACCACAGACCCCTTCGAATTCCGCTACACGCCAGACGGGTTCGAGGCTTTGAAGATAATAATTTAAGGAGGATAATCGATGAAAATAATATCGAAAGAGGATTTTTCATCCTTCGTAAATGCCCTTATCCAGGATGACGGGCTGGATGTAGAGGGAGTGAAGGCCAAAGGAAACAAGTTCGTGTTCGGACCACTGGATTCGGCCGGCGAGCTACGCCTGGACTATGATGTCACGATATTGCCTCCCAAGAAATACTTCTTGCCCCAGTACGAGACAATGATGCACTTCGATATCTCGACTGGCACGGTTACCGCACCCCCGATTACCAACAAGAAGGTCATAATCGGTATTCACCCCTACGACCTGGCAGCTATCCAGCAGATGGACAAGTACTTCTTTGACACCCACGTAGATGACATCTACCTTCAGAAGAGGAAGAACAGCATACTGGTTGGCATCGTGCCTGTAAATGCGTCGGAAACCGCTTTTTACGGAGACCTGGCCAAGGCCAGCGGCGGACCCGCAGATATCGCATTCGACCTGATGTTAACAGATTTGGGTAATAACTATGCGGTGTTGCCTGGCAGCCAGATCGGAGCAGAACTTCTCGCAAAGGCCAATGTCAGGGACGCTCAGCCCCAGGAAATGGAGGCTGTCAAGGGAGCGCAGTTGCATGCCATGGACAAGGCGTCCAGGGGCCTGAAAGTAGGCCCCAAGGGATGGCACGCGCTTCTCACCAGGAACTATGACAGCGGGATATGGTCGGAGCAGGCGGAGAAATGTCTGTCCTGCGGCTCGTGTACCCTGGTCTGTCCCACCTGTTTCTGCTATGATGTGACTGACGAGCTGAACCTGGATTTGACATCGGGGGTAAGGCAGAGGACCTGGGACGGCTGCCTGCTGAGGGACTTCACCAAGGTTGCTCCCGGGGAGGTATTCAGGGAGGATATCAAGGACAGGTATAGGCACAGGTTCAACCGTAAGGGAAAATACCTGCCAGATGCCCTGGGCTTCGTGGCATGTGTCGGCTGCGGCAGATGCTCCAGCCAGTGTGTTCCCGACATTGCAGACCCACTCAACCTTTTCAACATGTTATCCGAATCTACTACAGAATCGGTCCCTGATGCAGATGTGCAGCACGTACCTGAAAAACACGACCTGGCACAGACGATCGGAGCAGACCTTTACGTGCCCCGTCCGGCAACCCTGAGAAGGGTGGTCAAGCTTACCGAGAAGGAGACATTGTTCGAGATAGCACTGGACGACGGCCAGCCCCTGGGACACCAGCCGGGCCAGTTCGTCGAGGTTTCTATCATGGGTGTCGGGGAGGCCCCGATCTCCGTGTCATCCGCACCAGGTGGCAACACCTTCCAGATAGTTGTCAGGAACATCGGTGATGTGACCAGCGCGCTTCATGCCAAGAAGGAGGGCGACAAGATAGGAATAAGAGGGCCATTCGGAAACGGCTTTGACACCGCGGTGCTGAAGGGAAAGAACCTTCTCTTTATCGGCGGAGGTCTGGGTATCGTTCCCATGCGCTCCCTGATAAACTACGTGCTCGACAACCGCCAGGACTTCGGAAAGGTCATGATTCTCTACGGATGCAAGGACCCCACCGAGCTTCTCTTCAACGAGGAAGTGAAGAAATGGGAGGCACGCGACGATGTCATAATGCACAAGACGGTTGACACATGTGCAGAGGGTGAAACATGGGACGGCCAGATAGGTGTGATAACCACCATCATGCCTCTAGTGACCTTCGATCCCATGAACACCTACGCCATTGTCGTTGGACCACCCATCATGTACAGGTTCGTAAATCGCGACCTGCTGAGCATGGGTATGCCAGAGCAGAACATCATTGTCTCCTTGGAGAGGCGGATGAAGTGCGGCGTGGGAAAGTGCGGCCACTGTCAGATAAACGGCATCTACGTATGCAAGGAAGGGCCAGTGTTCAATTATAAAGACGTTAAAGAACATCCGGAGGCGTTTTCATGAGCGAACGAAGAGAGCGCATGGAAAAGCCCGACTGCAAGGAGGGATTCTGAATGAGTGATAAACCAAGAGTTGCATTTTTCGACTTTTCCAGCTGCGAGGGCTGTCAGCTTCAGGTGATCAACCTGGAAGAGGCACTCCTTGACGTGCTGGCCCTGGTCGACATAGTCGAGTTCAGGGAGGCAATGAAAGAATCATCTGAAGAATATGACATTGCCATAATCGAGGGCTCCATAACCAGGCCCATGGATGTCGAGCGGATCAAGAAGATAAGGGAGAGGGCCAGTATCCTTATTGCAATGGGAGCATGCGCCTATCTCGGCGGAATCCAGAGGATGGGAAACAAATGGACTCCCGAGGAGAACAAGGAAGAGGTGTATGCCAGGCATCCGGGCTCGGAAACGACCAAGGGCGACGATAACCCTTTCTTCGAGCAGCCGAGGCACAGGGCCGTTGACGAGATAGTCAAGGTCGATGCTGTCATACCTGGCTGCCCCATAGACTCCGACGAGTTCGCAAAGGTGCTGGTTGCACTTCTCACCGGAAAGAAACTGCCCATACCTGACTATCCGGTTTGCGTGGAGTGCAAGAAGAATGAAAACATCTGCCAGTTTGAGATTGGCGGCTTCTGCATGGGGCCGGTCGCCAGGGCCGGATGCGGGGCACCCTGCCCAACACACGGCGGCGAGTGCGAGGCATGCAGGGGATACGTCGACCATCCACACAGCCAGGCCCATGATGAAGTGCTGAAGAAGTACGGGCTTACGGCAGAGCAGATAATGAACCGGAAGACGATGTACACCTATCGATATATCGAGGAAGCCAGAGGTGAGTAAAATGAGTGAAATTAACATAAATGTAGAACACCTGACAAGGGTGGAAGGGCACGGGAACATCGTGCTGAACGCCAAGAACGGCAACGTGGAGAAGGTCCAGTGGCAGGTTTCCGAGGCTCCGAGATTCTTCGAGAGCTTTGTCAGAGGCCGCCCGTACAACGAACTGAGCCACATCACATCCAGAATCTGCGGCATATGCTCTATCGGACATTCACTGGCATCATTGAAGGCCACCGAGGCGGCAATGGGCATCGAAATATCCGAGCAGACACAGCTCTTGAGAAGACTGGCAGCACACGCCGAGAATCTCCAAAGCCATGTTCTCCATGTCGGCTACCTTGTTGCCCCGGACCTGCTTGGGGCTCCCAGCGTTATACCGCTGGCAAGCTCGCACACAGACGCGGTCCTGAAAATAGTGGGATTGCACAGATTGGCCAATGAATATTCCAACCTCACATGCGGAAGGACCGTTCACCCGGTCAGCCTGGTCGTGGGCGGTTTCAGCCACATTCCTTCGGAAAAGCAGTTGAAGGAGATGAGGCAAAAATGGGTGGATGCCATTCCGGATGTTGTCGCGGTGGCCGAGATCGTGCTGGCCAACGCCCACAAACTTCCGAATTTCGTGAGGGAGACCGAGTTCGTCGCGCTTACCGCCGATGACGAGTACGCCATCTACGACGGGGACATCGGCTCTACAGACACCGGCCGCGTGCCGGTCGACCAGTATCTGGATATAACCAACGAATTTGTGGTTCCCCATTCGACAGCCAAGTACACGAAACACAACCGGGAATCCTACATGGTCGGAGCGCTGGCAAGGTTCAACCTCAACTACGACAGGCTCGGTCCGCTGGCAAAGGAATGGGCCGGAAAGTTCGGTCTAGAGCCGGTCAACCACAATCCATTCATGAACAACGTTGCCCAGCTGGTCGAGATAGTTCACTCAATCGAGGACACGCTGGCTCTCATCGACAAGCTCCTGGAGAAGGGAGTTGATGTCAACGAGAGGCCAAAGTACGAGGTCAAGGCCGGCAGGGGAATAGGCGCGGTAGACGTGCCCCGTGGCATTCTTTTCCATGACTACACCTACAATGACCAGGGAGTCTGCACAAAAGCCAACTGCATTATCCCGACCAACCAGAACCACAACAACATCAATCTGGACTTCCAGGCTTTTGCACCCACGATACTTGACAAGCCGGAGGCAGAAATCGAACTTCTTCTGGAGATGCTGGTCAGGGCCTATGACCCGTGCATAAGCTGCTCCACCCACTACCTGAACGTGGAATGGAAAAGGTAACCCATCTTATCTTTCCAACCGAAAGAATGGAAGAGGCAAGTTAATATGCCTCTTCCACACTTTACCTTTTTATTATGACCACTGGAATAATCGGAATAGGCAATCCCCTCATGGGCGACGACGGCGCTGGCCTGGCTGTATTGAGCCGTCTCCAAGCCGACCCCCTTCCGGATGTAAAGTTAATAGAGCTTGGCACGGGGGGGATCAACCTTGTTCATGAGCTGGCAGGCCTTGACAGGGCGATCATTATCGATGCCGCGGATTTCGGTGGCGATCCAGGTGAAATAAGGAAGTTCAAGCCAGACGAGGTAAGATCCCTGAAGACACAGGGCTACAGCCTCCATGACTGGGACCTGTTCACCACTCTGGACATATCAAAGAAGATGGGCGAACTGCCAGATGAAATAATCATCTTCGCAATACAGGTGGTGGAGACCGGCCATAAAGAAGGGTTGAGTCCACATGTGGTAGGGGCTGTTCCGGAGGTTGCCAGGATGATTCGGAAATTAATATTATTATAATTAATAAATTATTTAAATATTATATTTACATACAAATTTTAATTACTGCCTTTGTCCATATTTATACGCGATTGAACTTCAACCCTATCGTTCAACTAGTTCATCAAATATAATCACTTACGGGTCTCGTGCTATTGCTATTTTCGTTGGTACTTATATGCAATAGCACACCCCCCCTCAAAACTCACCATACAAGGTCCGACCGGGCTGCCTGGCTTGCATGCCTTTCCGAAGAGAGGGCAGTCCTGCGGCTCCGTTATGCCCCTGAGGATCTCACCGCACTTGCAGCCCTCCGGCTCGGGAAATTCCATGTCCCAGATGGGAGCCAGCAGGTCTTCGTGTTTCTTTCTGGCATTGTGGGCATCGAATTTATCTGAAATTTCCAGGCCGGTTTCCGGGATAACCGGGAAGCCGCGCCACTTCACATCTGTTTCCACCAGGGTCTTTGCCATGGCCTCTCTTGCCTTCGGGTTGCCTTCGGGCTTGACCACTCTGGAATATTCATTTTCCAACTCGGCCCTTCCCTCGGCCAGCTGTCTAGTGAGCATGTAGATCCCCATGAGAAGGTCGACCGGCTCGAAACCGGCGATGACCTGCGGTATTTTGTATTCCTCTGATAAGAATCTGTAAGGCTCCTCCCCGATGATGGTACTGACATGGCCCGGTTCGATTAATCCATCAATTTTCACTTCACCCATGTTGACAAGTGCTTTCAGGGCCTTTGGAACAGTTCTATGGCACGAGATAATTGAAAAATTCTCGGGAGGCCGGCTCAGCAAGGCCAGTGAAGTTGACGGCGTCGTGGTCTCGAAGCCGATCCCCATGAATACAAATTCCTTGTCTGGCTCCTGCCGAGCCATCTTCAGTGCATCGGTAATCGAATAAACAACCCTGACATCGCCGCCCCCGGCCTTCACGTCGGCCAGTGATCTTTTATCACCCGGCACGGTGAGCATGTCCCCGAATACCGTAATTGTTATTCCTGACTCGGCAAGCTTGAGCGTCTCCTCGATTTCCTTGGGGGTGGTAACACAGACCGGGCAGCCGGGTCCCTGGATTATCCGTATCCCCGTTTGGGCCAGCATGGTATCCAGGCCGTTGCGGACCAGAGTGTCCTGGTGGGTTCCGCAGACATGCATGAATTGAGCTTTGATTCCTGATGACCCGATCCTCTCCAGAATATCGGCAGCCAGTTCCTTGTCCCTGAGCTCGAATTTCACGCGTCGCCCCCCTTATCATCATTATCATCGACCACAAGCCTGACATTGCGGATGGTGCACTGCCTGCCGGTCAGGACATCCACGGGCCCCTTGCATTCCGGGCATATTATAAAGGGCGTGGCAAAGTGGTATTCCTCCCCACCCTCTGGTTCCATGGCACCCGTGTAACCGCATTCCTGGCATTTCACTCGGGCCTCCATATTGGCGATCAAAAGCTGGGCATTGGCCAGCAATGTATCTTTCTTCAGGGTGTTGAAGGCAAAGATCAACTGTGCCGGATTAAGAAAGGCCAGGTCGCCAACCTCAAGAAGTACCTCTTCGATACTGGTGACCCCGTCATGCTTGCCAGCTTCCTCGAGAACCGTCTTCACAATGTCTTCCACAACCGCGAACTCGTGCAATTTAATCACCTTTTTGCTCGGATTGCTCATTGACCGACCTTTTTGCCGCGTCCAGGAATTCCCTCATGGTCTTCAGGGTTTCCTCTGCTTCTTTCTCATCCAGCTTCTGGATGGCAAAGCCCGCATGCACTATGACATACTCCCCTACCGAGACTTCGAGCATGGCCAGGTTGACCTCTCGTACGACCCCGGAGCCGAAATCCACCTTTCCGTTATCGCCGTCCAGCGAGATAATCTTGCCAGGAACCGCTAGGCACATGAGCATACCATATCTGATTTTATATTACTATTTTACGCTATATTCCACCAACTTTTAATATCAATCCGCAGATACTCCAGTGATGTCTTCTGAGATTGAAGAAATGGCCCGCAAATACGGCCTCAGCAATGCTGTCCAGCACGGCGGAAAGGCCAACCCCGGTCCCATCATCGGAATGATTATCGGAAAGAACCCGGACCTGAAGCCCATGATGAAGGAGATTGGCCAGACTGTCGCAAGGGTTGTAGCCGAGATAAATGCAATGAGCCCGGAGGAACAGGTCAGGGCGCTGGAAGAACTGGCTCCCGAGCTTCTTGTCAGGGAAAAAAGAGAGAAGAAGATGGAACTGGGGGAACTGGAAGGAGCAGAGGGTGGTGTTGTCATGCGCCTGGCTCCCAATCCTTCCGGACCATTGCACATAGGCCACACCAGGATGGCCATTCTGAACGATGAATATGTCAAGAGGTACGGCGGGAAACTCATAGTTCGGCTGGAGGACACCAATCCAGATACCATCATGCCCGAAGCCTACGACATGATCCTCAAGGACCTGGATTATCTGGAGGTCGAGTACCACGATGTGGTGAATCAGAGTGACCGATTTGATATCTATTATGACCATGCCAGGATGCTTCTGGAAAAGGGGGCGGCTTACATCTGCACCTGCGAATCTGAAGCATGGCGCGAGATGAAGGATTCCATGACCCCTTGCGAGCACCGGGATTCCGAGCCAGATGATAATCTCGAACTATTCGAGAAGATGCTGGCAGGCGAGTTTTCCGTGGGCGAGATTTCCATGGTCGTGAAGACAGATATTTCTCACCCAAATCCCGCGGTTCGGGACTTTGTCGCACTGAGGCTGCTCGATATCCCTCATCCGTTGACTGGCTCGGATTTTATTGTTTATCCTTTATATAATTATTCCGTTGCAATTGACGATTATCTCATGGGCATGACACATGTTCTCAGGGGCAAGGACCATCTTAACAATACCATCCGGCAGGAATATGTCTATGACCACATGGGCTGGAAGAAACCCTATTTCCACCATTATGGATGGGTGAGCATTGAGGACACGGTTCTCAGCACCAGGCAAATTAAGGTCGCGATAGCCGAAGAAAAATACACCGGCTGGGACGATACACGCCTCGGTACGGTGGCGGCACTGGCAAGACGTGGTATTCAACCCGGGGCAATCCGGAACTACTGGCTCGAAGTGGGAATCAAAGGCGTGGACATAAAATTCGCCTGGGAGAATCTATTTGCCTACAACAAGGACATCATCGACCCGGTGGCCCACCGTTATTTCTTCATCTGGGACCCGGTGGTCGTGAGGGTGAGCAATGCCGACAGACTGGAAGGCAGGGTTCCTCTTCTTCCCGGAAACCCGGATGCTGGCCATAGGCACACGATTCTGGAAAAGGAGGATGATAATTTCATCTATCTCAACATAACATCCGAGGACCTGGCCGCCATGAATCCCGATGATATCATCAGGCTCAAGGACCTGGGGAATTTCAAACTCACCGGGGAAAAGGAATTTGAATACA
>JAGLSY010000057.1 GCA_023135545.1 Thermoplasmata archaeon
CAGGACCCGGCCTGGGTCAGCTATGAGCCATGCGCTCTCATCAACGGAGCCAAGCCAGTCCTCGTGGATTCCACCAAGCACGACCTGCATTTTACCCCCGAGGCGGTTGCCGGGGCCATCACCCCGAAGACCAAGATGATAATCGTCAACACCCCTTCAAATCCAACCGGAGTCGTCATGTCCGAATCCGAATTAAGGGGAATAGCCGACCTGGCAAAGGACCATGACCTCATTGTGCTGGCCGATGAAATTTACCAGAAGATCCTTTACGAAGGCCAGCATCATTCCATTGCGTCGTTTGACGGAATGTTCGAGCGCACAATCACCATCAACGGTCTTTCCAAGGCCTATGCCATGACAGGGTGGAGGGCCGGCTGGCTTGTCGCTCCACAGCCTTTGTTCAAGGAGATATCCAAGGTCCAGCAGCATTCCATAACCTGCATACCACCCTTCATCCAGATCGCGGGAATCTATGCCCTGAAAGTTTCTGCCGAAGATGTGAAATTCATGTCGGAAAAATTCAGGTCCAGAAGGAACCTCATGTTGAATTTGTTAAACGAGTTGAAAAAATTCAAGTGCTCCAAACCAGAGGGTGCCTTCTACCTTTTTCCGAGGTTCGAATCCTCCATGAATTCAATGGACTTTGCCGGGAAACTGCTTACCGAGGCCAAGGTGGCTGTAACACCTGGCTCGGCCTTTGGCCCATCGGTTGATAATTATCTTAGATTCTCCTATGCGGCATCCAGGGAAGTTATAAAGGACGGTATCGGCAGGATAAGGGAAGTCGAGGATAAAGGACTGCTGGATTGAGGGCATTACCCTCCTTCCACCCCCACCACAATAACACAATACTGAGACCCATACTGGAAGGTACTGGGACCCTCGCTGGCTGAATAATCTGTTTATTCTAAATTATTCCAACAACTGTATCTCCCCGCAATGCGGACACATAACCTCTATCGGCCGCCTGGATGTGGTAACCTCTATGGGTTTTTCACAGTTCTCGCAGCTCAGCATGATGCCTGCTAAGGAACTGGCAGCCTTGTGTGGCCTGTCCATTGTCGAGGGTCTCTTCCTGGTTTCCACAACTTCCTTGTATTTCAGTTCCTTGATTATCCTGCCTTGCCTGAGGACCATGATGGTCGAAAAGAGAGCCAGCAGAAGTATTAAGAAGGTTATGAGAGGCAGTCCGAATATGTAATTGTGCCACAGCGGGTTGGCGGTGTTGGAAATTACTACTACCTCGCTTGCCGAGCCTCCTATGTCGGTCACGGCAAAGAATACCTGGTCGCCCTCATCCATGTCATCGGGAATGGTGTAAAGGAACCTCCCGCTTGCCGAATCGGTCTGGTATGATACCTGGGGGCCGTTGGTCAGTCCGTAGGTAATCCTGAAGGTCGAGGGAAGTCTGGACTCTCCAAGCGGTATTATCTCGTAATCTATGGCCATGGTGTTACCAGGTGAGTAGATGACCTTGTTGAATTTCAGGTGGAGAACATAGCCTGTTACCAGATGTGCGTTGGCCCTTCCCTCCACGATGATGCCGTCCTCCAGTGCATAAATCGTGAATTCATAGCTGTCCGAAGCAGGGTCCGGGACGGTGAAGGTCAGATGCTCCTCGTCCGAATTCACATACCCCTCCTCGACTACCGAGCCCTCGGCGTCGCGAACGGTGTAGAATATATTTGGGGAGCTCATCAGGGTGCTTACCACCTGGTAGGAAACCTCGATCTCCTCGCTTGCCAGATAGCTGACCTTATCCAGGTTTACCAGGACAAAGGCATAGTCCACCGGAATGTACTTTGACACGCTGACCGTATTGCCCTCTCCGTCATCCACGGTTATCTGCATCCATAGATCTCCTGTGAAATCATCGTCTATGGAGTAGGAGAAGGTGGGTGCCAGTGTTGTTTCCCTGGCGAAAAGATTGCCGGTTGAATTTGTATCTCTCACTTCGTAAAGGTATGTGAAAGATGCCGCGCCTCCGGTTCCGGTGGC
>JAGLSY010000058.1 GCA_023135545.1 Thermoplasmata archaeon
GGAGACCGTGAAATCTCTGGTCACTATGATGCTGTTGAAGGCTTTATCCCACTTGTAGGCCGAGACCTCCACGATGTACTTGTTGACATCGATGCTGAAGGTCGGGGAGTTGAGCTGGATTATGTATTGTAAATTACCGTGAGAATCGGTTGTCAGTATCCCGCCCGGTATCTTGGACTCGCTGAAGTCGTTCTCCTCGTAGATGGCTATCTCTATGGAGCAACCAGGTTCTCCGGTGTCGGTTATCATCGGGCTGGAGGTGTTGGTGACCACTGTTTTTATGTCTATGAACATCAGCGAACCCAGGGAATACTGGGGCTTGTTCAGATTGACCAACACACCGAGATGCTTGATAGTGAAGGAGGTCTGTGCATATTGGTGCCGCTTGGCAAAGGCCTGGGTGTCGTTGAACCATCCTCCGACATAGTATTTTGCATCCTTGTCCACCGGGGCCGGAATGGTGAAAGAGGTGCTTCCGGCCGGGCTGACATCGGTGGTACGGTAGAGTACGGTCCTAGTGGTCTGGTTGTTCACGTCAGTGGTTTCGTTCCATATGGATATGCTGGCAAAGCCGTCTGGCGGCAGGGTCTGGTCGCGTAGTTTGTTGGCCGTCCAGAATATCTTCATCTCATCCCCCACGAGGTATGAGTCCCTATCCGTTTCTATGTTGAACTTGTAAGCCTGGACCGAGAAATTCTGCCAGGCCGTGAGATTGGAGCCGTCCCATACTCTGAATGTGTACTGGCCGTCCGGTGTCGTATCTCCGACCTTGTGCAGTACCGAGGCCGTGCTGCTTTCTCCGATCTGGACGTTGTTGTCCACCGGTGCCTCGCTGCCGGGGCTGGTGATGGTGACATTGTAAAGTTCCCCTGGCGAAGCGTGAAGGACCATCTCTATTGTTTCACCAGGTACATATGTATTATTCCCAGTGTAAATGCTGGGAACCAGCTCCAGCCGCTCCCATGCCGCCTCCGTATGGGTAGGTGTGAATGTCATGGTCAAAGCCAAGGCTAGAAGTATGGTGATTGCCAGTCTAACGTGCTCTCTTCTCATGGTCTGCCCTCTCGAACTTCTTCCAGTTCCGGAAACCGTGCTTTTCCATGTCCAGTTCCCACTGGCACTATAATATATCAAAACCTATATATAAGTTTTGTATACTTTGCAGATATTTAAATATTCATTCAAACATATATTTTTAAAAATATTTTTAATTATATAATATTTATAGCAAAAAAATACTCTGTAAAACTCCAGATATATTCATTCGAATTTTTATATATTATTATTACATAATTTTATGTGATAATATTTTATAGATTAGCCAGCAGGTATTTTATATAAAATCTAAAAAATTATATATTTATACATTTATGTAAAATACTTCAGCCTCGAATGAGTTCCTCGCCAACTTTTTGCGCCTCTTCCAGGACCGCTTTTTCATCCAACATCCTTATGTTTCGGCCCTGCATGATGAGCTTGCCGTCGACCAGAACGTCCCTCACGTTGCCAGCCTGGCATGAGTAGACCAGGTGTGATATAAGATTCTCCGCCACAGACGGGGTCGTGTTGGCGGCTCTCAGGTCAATTATTGCCAAGTCCGCCTTTTTGCCAGCTTCGATGCTTCCGAGCTCCAGATCCATCTTCAAGGCTCTGGCTCCATCGATTGTTGCCATGTCCAGCACCTTCTGGGCCGGTAGGACAGTCGCATCCCATCTGTGGGCCTTGTGAAGCAGGGCGCAGGTCTTCATCTCCCCGAACATGTCCAAACCGTTGTTTGACGAGCTGCCGTCGGTTCCCAATCCCACGATAACGTTATTGTCGAACATCTCGGGAAGCGGGGCGACACCTCCGGTGGCCAGCTTCATGTTGGATACGGGACAGTGGGCTACCCTGGCACCCTTCTGCGCGATGGCCCTCACCTCGTTTATGGTCACCCAGCCGCAATGGGCCGCTATCAGCCTATCTGAAAGAAAGCCTATATCATCCAGCCAATGTACAGGGCGCTTTCCTGTCTTCTTCTGGTGTTCATAGACCTCTGGCCTCGTTTCGGAAAGATGCATGTGGGTGAGCGTATCCTCCTTGGTCGCCAGCTCCTGAGTCCTCCTTAATGTTTCCTCGCCGCACACATATACACCTTGAGGTGCGGGAAGCGGGTATATTCTATCTTTTCCCTTGTGTTCCGCGATGAAGCTGGCCGCGTTGTCAACCGGATTTCCCTTCTGTGTCGTGAACTGCTCATCGAGAACCGCCCAGCCGAGGAAGCCGCGCATACCGGATGTTTCCACGGCCTTTGCTATCTCATCCTGGAAGTAGTAGAGGTCCAGAAAGCTGGTCGTGCCTCCTTTGAGCATCTCGATGGCCCCCAGTTCCGAGCCTAGCCTGACATCCTCCCTGGTGCGTCTGGCATCCACCTCGAAGGTCCTCTTCAAAAAATCGTCCAGGTGGACATCATCTGCAATGCCTCGCATCAACGTCATGGAGATATGGGTGTGGAGGTTGATGAGCCCGGGAATGATCACGCAGCCGGAAGCGTCAATCATATTATCTGCCTGGCCTACTTCACCAATACTGGCTATCTTTCCGTCTTCGACAAGAATATCGGCCTTCAAAATCTCTCTGTTATGATTCTGGGTGACTATCCAGCCGCCAACTATCTTCAAAGTCTCCATCATATCTCCTCGGTACGAATCACAGTAAATGATATTAGTATTAAATCTTGTTTTTTGTTAAGTTAAGTATCATACTTAATTTTATAATCTTAT
>JAGLSY010000059.1 GCA_023135545.1 Thermoplasmata archaeon
TGCATCCCGACCCTATATTAATTTACACCTTTTTATAATTATCGCCTTTAATAATTCGGAAAACGACATCATAACCCAATTATGTTGAGTCGTAACGGCGTTAAAAATCTCTCTGAAAAAACTTATTAGATTTTACGACGTCTCCGGTCTTCATATAAAAAAACTACGTCGCATAATCTATGTTTTGCGACATCCATATTCTGAGAATATAAAGTTTTCCATGACAGGGTTTTTGTCTGATAATTTTGTAATTCTCAGGGGTTAGCACTAGCGATCTTCATTTTTCGCCACCGACATGATCTTTTATTGAATCTGCAAAATATTAAAAACAGCACGGAAGGCTCTTTTTCATCTACAGAGGCTACACTCTGGAGTTGATAATGGGTGTTTCATGGGGTTTTAGGCACAAACAGAGGTGGAAAGCCATGAAAATCATGGAATTAAGGGAATATCGGGTTGTTTTTCAATTAAATTAATGTTTGACCTTGATTATTAATTGTTTTTGGGTTCTATACTTTAAAAATTAAGGTAAACACTTAAATTACCTGTTTTATTTTTATAATCATATGTATATGATAATAAGTTAAGCACCATAGTTAATAAATTAATGTGATATTTTAATACAATTAAAAATTTAACTATTTAACTTAAATATATGAAAAGCAAATATTTATCTATTTTCCCAAGAATGCAGGTTCGTGACAGATGAGGAGAAATCCCCGGATGACGATGGGATAGAGGAAATCGCCGACGAGGGCGATGCTACTCAAGTGGAGGAAATCGCCGACGAGGAAGAGACCATTCAGGTTGTCAGGGATAAACCGATCCCTGAGAACGAAAAAGAGAATGTCCAGCCCTCTGCCGAAGCTCCGGCCGCCGAAATACCTGGCTCCGATGGACCTGCAGAAGATATCAAGTGCCCGATATGCGGCAAGTTGAACCCTGCGGGTTCCGACAAGTGCTCGGTTTGCTGGACCAATCTGTCGGTGGATGCGGAGACAAAGGAACTTACCGTGGCATCTCCTAAGTTCCAGGAGATCTACGAGATGATAGACCTGGATGATCCCATGACCCGAAAGAGGCTGGAGGAGTTGACCATGATTCCCGGGGTTACCAAGCGCAAAGCCCTTTACCTTTACAAGTCCGGCATTACCAATCTGGAAGAATTTGTCGAAAAGGCATTCCACGGCGAGCGCAGGGGCGAGAACTTCTCGAGGATGGTGGCCAATAAGATAATCGTGGGCAGTATGAGGGAGAGCAACGAAGAAGCCTCGACAGTTACCTGCCCTTCCTGCGACTCGGAAACCGATGCAGATTCAGAAGCCTGCCGCGTATGCGGGGCCAATCTTGAAACAATCGACATGGTAGAGGTGAGCCAGACTCTTGGAGAAGTGGCAAACACCTACCTGGAGGAACTGAGCGAGGACGAGGACTTCGCGGCCCTTCCGGAGGACATGAGGAGGCAGATGGCCTCTGTATTGGAATCCGACTCCGATAATGTGGGAGACATTTCCGGGGCCGTGGAGATGCTGGGCGACGAGTTCAAAGAGCTGGACCTTATGGAGTCCCAGACCGATGCCGCCCCTGAATCGGGCCCGAACGAAGCCGATGCCGATGGAGAAACCGCAGATGAAGAAAAGCCCAAAAAGAAGGTCAGCCCCGATAAAAAAAGGGAAGTTCTGGTCAGAAAAATTCAGGGCTGGTACGAGGCTGGATACGATATTTCTGGCCTTTACGAGCTTATAGATGGCGACCTGGAAACCTTCAAGACCGCGGCCAAGGAAATGATAATGAAGGGCAAATCAGAAAAGACTGGTTGATATAAAATAACTAATAAATATAAATGAAATAATAATAATTATTTTATATTGGACATATTATTTTGAAAATATCATATTAAATTAATTATATATTTTTAATATTATTAACCACTTTGCAGAATACTGAGCATTCCCAGATTCCCGTCAAAGCTCTTGGTCCCCAAACCGCATCCGATTCTTGTCGGCTCGAAGGGAATTTCATCTGTCTGTCCGGCGAGCAGGTTCTTCAGGATAGCGGCTCCTGTGGGGGTGGTCATCTCTCCATCATGTGGTCCGTATTCGAATTCCATGGTGCTCAGGATCTCGGCCGTTGCAGGTGCCGGCACGTCCACGATTCCGTGCTCGATCTTCACCTTTCCGCGGCCCACCGAAATCCTGCTTCCGTGAACCATCTGGCTGTCGAGTCTCAGCCTCTCGTAGAAAAAGCCGATGCCAAGAATGTCGACCAGGGTATCCGGGGAGCCGGTCTCGTGCAGGTGGATGTCATCCATGGTTGAGCGATGGACCTTGACCTCTGCCATCAAAATTGTATCGAGAATGTCCATGGCCAGTTTTTTCCCGGCTGCCAGCCCGATGGCCTCCGCCCCTTTCTCCATATAACCCTGCATCTCGCGCCCCGGAACATGGCTGAACCTGTCGTGGGAAATTTCAAGGCCAGTTCCTTCCTCTATTCTGTTTATTATGATATTTGTGGGCCCCATGGCACTTCCCGCATTCTCCAGAATGGCCTTTACCTCGCCAGTATCGACGATGTCCAGGTCTATGAAGGCCCCCAGAAGCATGTCGCCGGCCGCTCCCATCCTCGAGTCGATGTAGTACATGCTGGATGCAAAGTCCACAGTCTTATAAATAAGTTTAAGTAGCGTATTTGATTTTTGCATCTTGTATGGCTGGACATTGTCAAGACAGATTTGCCGGTGAGTACGAAATCCTGAAGCTAGAAGATAACGAATTGGCCGGGAAATTTGATGAACTATGTGAGATTATTTCTGGCTGTGGGAGCGCCCTGGTGGCATTTTCGGGAGGAACGGACAGCGCACTGCTGGCCTACCTTTCCAGCAAGCTTCTGGACAGATGCCTCTGTGTGACCGCCAAATCCACTACAATATCTCGGACAGAGCTGTCGGGCGCAATGTCCTTTGCCAGCCAGCACAATCTGGAATTCAGGATAATCGACCACAACGAGCTGGATGATGCCAGGTTCTGCACCAATGACAAACAGAGATGCTTCTACTGCAAGGACGG
This sequence comes from Thermoplasmata archaeon, assembly GCA_023135545.1. GTDB lineage: Archaea > Thermoplasmatota > Thermoplasmata > SG8-5 > JAGLSY01 > JAGLSY01. The sequence continues at coordinate 3,066 of JAGLSY010000059.1, forward strand.
CCTGTTCAAGGTTCTTGGCCAGCTCATGGAAGCGGAGGGCCTGGAAGCGGTCTTCGACGGCTCCAACCATGATGACCTGGACGACTACCGGCCGGGCAGAATGGCGGCCCAGGACAATAATGTAAGAAGTCCGCTCCTGGAGGCCGGTTTGGGCAAGTCAGATATCCGAAAATTATCAAAAAAATTCTGCCTAGAAACCTGGGACAAACCCCAAATGGCGTGCCTGGCCTCCAGAATTCCCTACAGCTCTGAGATAACCCTTGAAAAGCTGGCCGCAATCGAAAAGGCAGAGGAGCTGGTGCGCGGTCTGGGATACAGGGATGTCAGGGTGCGGCATCATGGGGATATAGCCCGCATCGAACTGGGAAAGGATGAACCTGTAGATCTGGATAAACTTAAATCGGTAGTGCCTCAAATTAAAAAATTAAAATTTAAGTATGTGGTCCTGGATATCGAGGGCTATAGGACGGGCAGTTTAAATGAATAAAAATCATAATGTGGACCCCCACAGAAGCGGACGCACGAACATTCCCGAAGTGGTGCTGGCAAGGTTCAAGGATGACGAATCATTGCTCGGGGCAATCAACGGTCTTTTGCCAGGCGGCAGGGTGCTGGTTACCAAGTGCAGCGAGGCCCAGCTTGAGTTTCTGAATGGTAATTACCAGCAAAGAGTGGAGAGGTTCGACAAGGTATCCGGCACCATGATCATCTCCGATGGCGGACAGCAACCTGTAATTATCGGTTCTATCGCTATTCTGAGTGCTGGCTCATCCGACTATTATGTCGCAGAGGAGGCCAGCATATCTGCAGAATACCTTGGCCTGGAGGTTCACAGATTCTACGATTGCGGCGTAGCCGGTTTCCACAGGGTGGACGAGGCCCTCAAGATAATAGGAGACAACCAGGTTGACGCGGTAATTGTGGTTGCGGGCATGGAGGGCGCCCTTCCGTCGGTTATAGCCAGCAGGATAAAGCAGCCCATGATCGCAGTTCCAACTTCAGTGGGCTACGGCACAAGTTACGATGGAATTGCAGCCCTCTTGTCGATGATGAATTCCTGCGCGCCAGGTATTTCCGTGGTCAACATCGATAATGGTTTCGGGGCTGCGGTCTGTACTTTTAAAATGATGAAGTGGGTTAAAGATAAGTGAGTGTTGGCTACGTAACTGGGTATTAACCCGCCTTCCATCCCCCCGCCACACTGAGAAAACACTGAGACCCAAGCTAGCTAATGTTGATATCCCTTGCAGGATTATTGCCATTCTATTCTCAATTAAGTTTCCTTACACAATCTTACAAAAATATTATATTCATTGGTAATATTGGCAAGGCCGATGGTACTCGACAAACTGGGTGAATCCCTCAGGGGCGCTCTCAAGAAAGTTGCCAATGCTTCAAACATCGACCAGAAGGTCATCAAAGAACTCGTGAAAGAGATCCAGCGCGCGCTCTTGCAGGCCGACGTCAATGTCAAATTAACTTTATCTCTGACCAAGGAGATCGAGAGAAGGGCGCTGAGCGAGAAGCCGAAGCCTGGCATGAGCATGAAGGCCCATGTCATCCAGATAATTTATGATGAGCTGGTGAACATACTGGGCGAGAAGAAAGAGCTCGAAGCCAAGAAGCAGGTCATCATGATGGTCGGCCTTTACGGAAACGGCAAAACAACGACCTGCGGCAAGCTGGCCAGGTATTTCAAGAAGAAGGGCAGAAAGGTAGGGCTTATCGCGGCTGACGTGCACAGGCCCGCGGCCTACGACCAGCTGAGCCAGATCGGAGAATTGGTGGATATTCCTGTTTTCGGGAAGCCCGGCGAGAAAAAGGCCCCCAAGGTAGTTAGAGAGGGACTGGAACATTTTAATTCATCAGACATTATAATAATTGATACGTCGGGGCGGCACAGCCTGGAGAAGGATCTTATTCAGGAGGTGACCGCCATAACCAAGGTCGCCCGGCCCACCGAGAAGATCCTCGTGATGGACGCGACGATAGGCCAGCAGGCCGGGCCCCAGGCCAAGGCCTTCCATGATGCCGTTGGTGTGACCAGCGTGATAATCACCAAGCTGGACGGGAGTGCCAAGGGCGGCGGCGCGATTTCCGCAGTTTCAGAAACCGGGGCTCCCATAGTTTTCATAGGTACCGGCGAGCATATCGAGGATATCGAGGCCTTCGATCCCAACCGGTTCATATCCAGGCTTCTGGGAATGGGGGATATCGAGTCCCTGCTCGAAACCGCGGCCGAGGCAATTGACGAGGACATGGCCGTGGAGACCATGCAGAAGATAATGAGCGGCAAGTTCACATTGATAGAAATGCGGGACCAGATGGAGATGCTGGCCAACATGGGGCCATTGAAGAAGATAATGGGCATGCTGCCCGGAGCCACAGGCCAGTTATCGGATGATGACCTGGAGAAGACCCAGGAGAAGCTGCGCAAGTTCAAGGTGATAATGGGTTCCATGACCGAGGAGGAACTTATGGACCCCAAGATAATCAAAGCGTCCAGGGTGAAGCGGATAGCCAGTGGCTGCGGCATGACCGCCAAGGATGTTCGGGAATTGCTGTCCCACTACAATATCTCCAAGAAGCAGATGAAGGGCATAATGGGCAACCGGAAGATGAGGAAGCAGCTCCAGAAGCAGATGAAGTCCGGTGATATGTCTCAGTTCGGATTGTAGTGATGCACCATGCCAGTTTTTGTAATTGTAGGCCACAAGGTGAACACCGACGGCCAATTCTCTCTAAACGATCTCCCCGGCTCGACCGGCCGCCTGGATATACTGCTGCGATGTGTCAACACCAGCTTTTTCTTATCTAACGACATAAGAAAAAATGTTGAGGTATTTCTGGTTCTGCAGGGGGAGCTAGACGGTCCCAAGACCGTGAGGTTCGCGGGCTCCGAGCTGAAGTATCTTAATCCGGATGAGAGAAGCACCGCCGCCCTTGTCAAAAACGCACTCATGCAGAATCCTGGCCAGGATGAGGAAATTAATTCCACACCTGGGGTTTATGTTTCGAGGCGGGGCCTGAAGGAAGTTCTGGATTCCATGGGTGACAGACCCTTTGTCCATCTCAGGGAGGATGGTAAATCCATCCGGGAAGTAGAGTTAAATGAGAATTTTGTCTTCGTCATGGGGGGGCAATTTGACCTGACCGAGGATGAAGAAAATCTGGTTTTAGACCACAATCCTGCGAATGTTTCTCTGGGCCCGAACAAGCTCCATGCAAGCCACTGCATAACCATTGTTCTCAATGAACTGGATATTAATAAATAATTTTTATATATTTATACAATTATTCTTTTAATAATATGTTTAATATATCTATAAAATTATATTTCTCATTTTAATATATACAATTTATATATAACTATTAATTATATTAATATATATTTTATTATATACTTATAAATTATTTAATTATAATTATATTTACCATTGGAAATGTATTAATATGTATTGTGGTATTTTCTATCTGGGTGAGGTACCTATAACCTGCAGGCCATTTATGGCTCGGTAGCTTAGGCGGTGTTTTTACTTGGGATCCAGCGAACTGAAGAAGATAATGGACGAACTCCTGAAGAAAAAGGCCAGGAGAATTGTTACGGGTACCGTGAGGTCCGGCCGCCGTACCGAGATAATCACTGTAGGCAAGCAGGGCAAGTACATCCGCTACCGCACTCCTAAATCTGGGGATGCCAGTGACATCGCAATTTTACCGACCATCACCTCGGCCATCATGCATTCCAAAGGCGGCAAGGTCATGGTCAAGAAGTCCGATTATAAGGAAAAGGTCCGCCGGAGGAAAATATCCACCCTCATATGCCTGGTTCTTGATACCTCCAGCTCCATGGTCATGGACGCCAAGATGCGCGGCATCAAGGATTCTCTGAACGACCTGATGCTGGACATTTATCAGAAACGGGATAGAATTTCACTTGTTATCTGCTACGGGAGGTCGGCCGATGTTGTTCTCCCCTTCACGTCCAGCGTGGAAAAGGGCAAGCAGTTCATCGAGCAATTGCAGTTCGGGGGGACGACGCCTCTGGCCGCGGGAATGCTGAGGGGATTGGACAACCTTTTGACAAAGACAAGGATAGAGAAGGATACCAATTCCCTGCTTATCATCGTCACCGATGGCTCGGCCAACACGCCGCTGGTTGCCGGTGTGGACGTGGATGATGAGATAAGAGATACTTCTGCAATAATTCGAAAATACAATGTTCCGGTGCTGGTCATCGACGTCAACATCGACGGTTCGCCCATGGCCGAGGAGATAGCCAAGCTCTGCGATGGCAGCTACTACAAGATAGACCACGCCGAGGTTCTCGGCTCCGCCACCAGCATAGACGAGGTCATGAAGTTCGACAGGGTACTGGACATGGTGACCCTGGCACTGGTGGACCCGGGCATGAGGGGCATGATCTTCAAGGCAGAGGACAGGGAGATGGTCTCCGATGTTCTCACTTACCTGGATTCGCTGGCCATCGAGTTCAGGGCGGTTTCCGGATGCCATGCCGGCTGCGACCCCGAGGACCCCGAGGCCTACTGTCATCACTGCAAAATAAAATACATTGACCATGAAGAACCGCCGGAGATGCAGACCACCTTGAGAACCTACCCCATAGTTTCCCTATCATCCTTCGGCTCGGCGGATGAGCTTGTCGGCGAGATTTTTGTACGGTTCCTGGCCACGCCCAGTTATCTGCACAAGGTGAATAGGGGCATTCTCTTTCTCGAGGACATAGACACCCTGGACAAGGAAGTCGTGGACATACTGGTCGAGACACTCAAAACTCGCAGTTACACCCTTGAAAAGGAGGGCATGACAATGACCTTCCCGACCAAGTTTTCGGTTATCGGAACACTGAGCAGCGACGGGGCCGAGGTTCCCAAGGCGCTGGAGGATCAGATGACGATGATAGTGGACACCGACCCTCCCCGGGACCTGGAATACAACACCAAGTACATCCAATACGAGAAAGCGTATGATGTGGACCCGGCAGGGTTCGAGAACAGGCTGGACCGGCTGAGGAAAGAGAATATAGGGGATGTAATACAGGCCCGGGATAAACTGCGCGAGGTAACATCCTCAAGCATGCTGGACATGGCACTGGATGCCTACAGCCAGGAATTGAGCAAGGAGGAATGCTTCCCCTCGAAGCTCAGGGCCATGGCAAAGGTGATGGCCGCCAAGAAGATGAAGGACGGTGTAACTGACCAGGAGGCCGTGGAGGCGATAGAGCTTCTAAGAAGCCAGAAGAGGCTGGTTCCCGGAGAGCGGGACGTCGAGCCCAATCTCCAGCCCTTCATCAACATAAGCGAAAGCGTGGCCGAGGCCGAGATCATACGGAACAAGCTGCTATCCACACTGGTGGCCAAGGAGGAGATAGGGGGTGTGATGATAAGGGGTTTCAATGGCGATTCCGTGAGGACCGCCCTCCGGTCACTCCAGGATATGTCCCTCCATCTGCTTGTCCCCAAGGGGTGCAAGTACGAGTGCGACCCCAGCCATCCGGAGGATTTCTGTGCCGAGTGCCGCTTGAAATTTCACGAGGATGAACTCGAGTTGGAGGAGCAGCCCATGCCCGTGGTGTTTTTGCCGTCAGATGTCGGCATCAAGCAGTTGAAGGGCGAGGTATTTGTGAAATATGTAGTTTCACCCAACCTGCTGACCAGGGCGAACAGGGGAATCGTTTTCATAGAGAACATCGACGAGATGAAGCCGGATATAGCCGAGGCGATAGCCCAGGCGATGAGTACCAGAATGAACATTGTGGAGAAGGGAAGCACTATCATCGAGAGGCCGTGCAGGATACTGGTCATAGCCACGGTCAGCGACCCGGAAGCCGAAGTCCACCCGGTCATAATGGACCACATGACCGCTATGATAGAGGCCACGGACCAGGACATGACCATGATTAAGTTCAAGGCACTGCAATATCTGGAGGAATTCGGCTCCAACCCGGACATGTTCAGCAAGCAGATATTGAAGGACATTGACGAGGCCACGGCATCGGTGGTCAGGGGCCAGGAAATGTTCCATGAGATCAGCATACTTGATTCCCAGCTCGACCTGATAGTCAGGATATGCAACGAGTTCGATGTGGAAGGGAACAGCACCGAGTTCAACGTGGAGAAGGTGGCGAAGACACTGGCCGCTATCAGAGGAGACAGGAGGGTGGACGATCTGGATATCATAAACGCCTCCAAGATGGTGCTGCCGCTGGCTGCATTGACCAGCAAGGAGATGCAGGATTACATTTCACGCTCATTGAAAGATTTGGTGCTTCAGTATGCATGATGACGATTTGGAATTCACAGACCTGTCCAGGTTCCACAGCCGGAAGGAGAAGAAGCGTTTCCCGCTCACCGGTATCGTGGGCCAGCAGATGATGAAGAAGGGCCTGATACTTGTCGCCGCCAATCCGAGAATAAGTTCCATTATCATGATAGGGGAGAACGGAACCGGCAAGGTGAGCGCCGCCGAGGGAATGAGGGTCCTGCTGCCCAGAATAGAGGTGTCCGAAGGATGCTTATGCAATTGCGATCCGGAAAACAAGATGTTCCAGTGCACAGAGTGTGCCCAGAAGAAGAATGAAAAGGGAGAAAAGATGGAGATTCCCACCCCATTCATCAACCTGCCAGTAGGGGCATCCAGGGAGAGAATATTCGGAACCTTCGAGAAGGACGGGGCCTTCGCGCCCGGGATAATCGCCCAGGCCAACCGCGGCTACATACTTATCGAGAGGGCTAATCTCCATGACATCGAAATTCTGAAAACCCTGCTGAAGATAAGGGAGCAGGCCATGTACAACTGCCAGTCCGGCGAACATAATTTTGTCCATCCAGTCCAATATACCATAATTGCAACGGTCAACCCGGCCGATGGAGAACTGGATGATGATATCATTTCGCGCTTCAACCTCCTGGTCAGGACAAGCAGCATCAAGGATGTTGAAGAAAGGATAGAGATAGTGCGGAGGGTGGAGAGCTTCAAAGAGGATCCCGATGAATTCCTGGCCAAGAGCAAGAGGGAGCTGGACGGCCTCAAGGAGGTTATAAAGAATGCCAGGCGACTGCTCAAGAGGGCCGACATTCCTTCCAAATCAATGAACGCCATAATCGAGACCCTGAAGGAGAATGGAATTGACGAGCCCTATCTCCGCGATGCCATGGTCGAGGCCGTAAAAGCCAATGCCGTGATAAACGACTCCACATGGGCGTCAATCGAGGATGTGGCCGAAGTTGTGGACATGGTGCTGGGCCACCGCATTGAATCAGATGATTAGGAAGATAGGCCAGATAAGCCAGTATTTGAAGTTGAAAGATGAGAAATAAGTAGATAATTGAGGTAATAATATGTATTATTTTGACGAGAAGGATGTTGAGCCAAAAGAAATTATGCCAGGTGTTTTCCAACAGGTATTATCTGGCCGTGATGAAAATGAAAAGCTCATGATGGTCAGGTATGTGATAAAGGCCGGCTCGATTTTTCCATCCCACAGCCACCCCCACGAGCAGGTGGGCGTGATGCTTGAGGGCGAGGCGGATTTTGACATCGGGGGAGAGAAAAAACACATAGGGCCAGGTGAGGGATATTCCATACCAGGGAATGCGGAGCACGGCGCGGTTTTCACAAAGGACTCTGTGGTCATAGATGTTTTCCATCCGCCAAGGGAGGATTTTATTGAATGAACTAAGCACATGCTCGATAGAAACCATTTTATAATTTCTAAATCATGGTACATAGGAAGGTGAGACAATGGCATTGACGGAGAGTGATAAGAATCTGATAATTATCATCCTTCTCATCACAATGGTCATTGTCCTGGCGGTCGAGATCATGTTCATACAATCCAAGAAAAAGAAGAAGCTGGCCAGACTCAAGGAGACCAAGTCTGAAGAGGCATTCAACAAGATCCACACCACCGCGAGAATAATATCTTTAATGAGAAACCAGGGTGTTGATGTCAGCGAGGCCGAGCGAATTATTGACACGGCCAGGCGCCTGCAGTCCCAGAGAAATTATGACATGGCGATAGATAAAGCAGAGGCCGCCAAGACCGCCCTGATGAGGGCGAAGTCGGACCAGGACGCCCTTCGCCCCTCTTACTTGGACAGTTCATCATCTTCCGCAACCCCTGCTTACAAGCCCACCGCCCGCCTCATAAAACCGGATTATGACGAAAAGGATTATGACGACGAGGAAGCCATATATTCCAGGCCGGTTACCCCAGACTCCAGGCCAGAGAACTACCTCCAGGCCAAGTTTCTGCTGCAGACCGTCGAGGACCTGCTCTCGAAAAAGGAAAACAAGGGGATAAAGGGTGCCAGGAAAATATTCGAAACTGCCAGTGAAGAATATGAGAGCCAGAATTACACAAAGGCACTGTCACTGGCACTGAAGGTTGACCGGATGCTGAAGTCCAGCAGCGTGGCATTGATCAACATCGGCGAGGAGCCGGTCATAGAAGATGAAGACGGGGAAGGCGAAGAGGTTCATCACCATCCTGATGATGTGGTCATTCACGAGATAGCCTGTGACTCATGCGGAAATGATGTGGAACTGGATGATGCCTTCTGCAGGAAATGCGGTGAGGAGCTGGATTTCATGGTGGTGTGCCCGGGCTGCGAGTCAGAGGTCGAGGATGATGACCAGTTCTGCAGGAAATGCGGCGAGAAATTGGAATAATACAGAATCTGAATAAACCTGCTGGCAATACTTGAATTCTGTGAGTTGCTTGAGTTTTGGGAGTTCCTTGAGTTCATTTTTCCTCTGAGGTCTCTTCATAACTCCCTAACTCTTCAACTCATTAAACTCTCTAACTCAATCCAATGTGACTTTGCCATCCTTGATGATTGTCCTTTTGGAGCCATCGGTGTAGGTTACCACGAAGGTCGGCTTCTTGAAGAGGAAGTCCCTGTGGGTCTTGGAGTTGTTCTGGCCCTTGTCCATGTCCATGTTGTTTCCGAAGGCGATATGGGCTGTTTCCCCTGCCTTCTCGTCCTCCAGAAGGTTGCCGACCAGCCTGGCATTGGGGTTGAGTCCGATACCCAGCTCGCCGATTATCTTGGCCTTCTCGTCCACCTCCATTAGCTCCTCGATGCGCTTGATAGTCTCCGGGTTCTCGCATTCCATCTTGACCAGCCTTCCGTTTTCTACGGTCATGTAAAGGTGCTCGTCTATGCTTCCGATGTCCCCGATGCTGCCGTCCACCACCACCA
>JAGLSY010000006.1 GCA_023135545.1 Thermoplasmata archaeon
GAGGTAGAATACCGCCTTGTGGATTCCAAGGCCAAGATGGCCATATCTGTCCCGGAATATGTTTCTGCTATCGACGAAGTAAAAGGAAACTGCCCGGATTTGGAGCACATCATACTTGTCGGAGAGGCAAGTGATGGGTATCTGGCCTTTGATGATTTGGTCAATGAGGCCCCGGCAGAATTCGAGCTCGAGAAAACAAAGATGGATGACATGGCCTTCTTCTGCTATACCTCGGGAACCACCGGGCCGCCCAAGGGAGCCGTCCACCTCCACAGATGGACCATAGGCAACGACCCCAGCGCAATGTTCTGGAATCATTATCAGGAAGGTGATATTCTGGGCCACACAGGTGACCTGAATTGGATATTCCCTCTGGGCAACGGCTTCCTGTACGCGTGGAGACACGGTATGACCACTTTCATCTACAATGGGAGGTTCAAGCCGGAGAAGTGGTTTGACCTCATCCAGAAGCATAAGATCACCAACCTGGCATCGGTTCCCACCTGCTACAGGATGTTTCTCCAGCTGGAGGGCTTTGAAAAGAAATGGGACCTGTCAACCCTGAGGCACTGCATATCGGCCGGCGAGCCATTGAACCCCGAGGTAGTTACCGAGTGGAAAAAACTGCTGGGCCTTGACATACTGGACGGCATCGGAATGACCGAGTGCATGGTCTATCTTTCCAACCAGAGGGACATGAGCATAAAACCAGGTTCCTGCGGAAAGCCGCAGCCCGGTCATATCTGCGCCATCGTGGACGATAATGGGAACTCGCTGGGCCCGAGGCAAGAAGGAAATCTGGCCATCAAGGCCGATGACCCCGGCCTTCTCAAGGAATACTGGAACAAGCCGGAAAAGACCGACGAGGTCTTCAAGAACGGTTGGTTCCTCACCGGCGACACGCTGTACACTGACGAGGACGGCTACTTCTGGTTTGCCGGAAGGGGTGATGACCTGATAATGACGGCTGGCTACCGTGTATCTCCTTTCGATGTTGAGTCGGCGGTGAACAGCCACCCGGCGGTTCTGGAGTCTGCGGCTGTAGCCTCCCCGGACGAGATTCGCGGTGTGATAGTGAAATCCTTCATAGTTCTCAACCCGGAATTCGAGGCAAATGATGGACTGGCCAACGAGATACAGGGCCACACCAAGGCAATGATCGCGGCCTACGAATACCCCAGGGTTATCGAGTTCGTGACAGACCTGCCCAAGACCCAGAGTGGCAAGACCAAGAGGAAAGTCTTGAGAGAGATGGAAATCGAGAAATTCAAGGCTAATCAGTAAAAAATTAAAAAGAAAAGCCCCGTGAACAGGCACGGGGCATAAGTTTTTTGAGAGGAATCCAGATTATGCCGGACTTCCCTCTCCGCTCAGGACTTCCAGGATCTCCTGGCCATAGTTCGCGACTTTTACCTCGCCTATACCGAAGATGTCCTTCAGGTCTTCCAGGGTCTGCGGGTTTTTCACAGCCAGATCCTCGATGGTCTTGTTCTGGAGAACTATGTACAGCGGAAAGCCGGTCTCATCGGACTTGGCCCTTCTCCATACTCTCAGGTTCTCGGATCTCTGGGTGATGTCATCCGCATCGCTGGCCGTGTTTATGTGGCCCAGCCGGATATCGGCACC
>JAGLSY010000060.1 GCA_023135545.1 Thermoplasmata archaeon
TCACCTTCCTCGACGGCATCTCCAGCTTCGATGTCTGTCTCTGGAACTTCCTCTCCAGGCACTTCATCATCCGGCATCTCTTCGCCTTCTGGCAGGACTTCACCTTCCGGAATCTCCTCGCCATCGACGACTTCCATGCCTTCCTCGGCATCTACGGCCTCGAGGTCTTCGGAAATCTCGCCCAGGTCTTCATCTGACGGCGTCTCCTCTGGTTCGACCGGCTCCGGCTTCTCCTTCCAGAGTCCCATTGCTATTAAGAGACCGACTATAAGTCCCACAATCAGAAGCATAATCATCATGCCGATTGCGGCATTGTTGGTGCCATAATCAGGAGCATATTCCACGGTGTGCCTCAGCTCGACCACGTTGCCTGCCTTGTCTTTTGCCTCTATGACTATGGTGTTCAATCCATAGCTTAGGAAGACGGTCCTGTCGAACTCGGACACTCCCCTGGTGGCGTTGACGGTTACCTGCTTGCCGTTGACCAGAACTCCGCCGACCTTCAGTTCATCTTCAATAATCTGTGCGCTGAAGGTAAAGTTGTTGGAGCTGACCTCGGTTGGCAGATCGTCCATCACTATCTTCGGCAGTGTCTGGTCAAGGGTGATGTTCAGCCAGTCATTTATGGAGTTGCCAGCATGGTCCGTGAATACAAGGTGGAGTACGTTATCGCCCTCCCTCAGGCTGACCACGGTTGAGAAGGAGCCATCACTGTTTACATTTATTTCCATCGAGTTGATGGTCATGGTTCCGGTCTCGCTCATCTCTCCGGTTATGGTCACCTTGTCCCTGTTGGTTCTTGAACCTTCCAGGCTTGCGAATCCCTCGAACACCGGCATGTCTCTATCGAGTACGATCGTCCTCTTTATCTCGGCCTTGTTCCCGGCCTTGTCGGTTGCCGATATGACGATTGAATTCCTACCGCTCTCCAGGGTGATCTCAGCTCTGAAAGTACCATCTGGGTTCTCATCAAGTTTGTTTACATTCGTTCCCATTATTGCCAGTGAGGTGTCGATTTCAAACTCTCCGGCTATGACAAAGCTATCTGAATTGGTGTATGATACCTCTTCTGAAGGCTCATTTATGGACAGCGATGGGCTTCCGGTGTCTATTGTGAAAGACCATGTCCTTTCAGCTACATTGCCTGCCAAATCACCACAGCGTGCTTCAACAATATGTACTCCATCGTCCAATGGCCCTGGTAGGATGTAAGATATTGTCCCCATGGGGAATCCTCCACCGGCATTCTCATCGTCGTAAGGCACATTGATACTGCTCTGCGCTGTTATCCTGTTGCCATCCAAATAGATCTCCATGGTAGAATCAACCAACTCGCCTCTATCGTAATCCTCGAATGTCACCCCGATCAAGGGCATTTTATCGTTCACTACATCACCCTCACCGGGAGTGAGGCCAGATATGCCTGGCTCAGTGAAATCGAATCCAAGGTCGATAGCCATCAGGGAGGTCATGGGCCCATTGCCGGGACCGATGTACATGGCCCCCATGAGGGGCACCCCTTCTTTGACGCCTGCCAGGTCCCAAGACAGCTCAATTTCTCCGATGGTGTGGGCTGGTAGTTTAGTCTCAGATGAGAATATATCATTTTCATCCGGAGCCGTGTCATCACCTTTTCCGTTTACGGCAAATCCAAGCCCTTGAACTATGGTGATATCTACGTCGTAATGAGCCGGGATGGTCTTCAGTGTGAAACCGAATACCCGGATGATATAATCGCCGTCTTTTGGGGCGATAAGTTTTACGTGCTCGTCCGCGTCCCAATCTGCATCCATTGCCACGAATTCTCCTGCCTGGGTAATGCCATCGCCATTCTCGTCTAAGAATATCCCGAGGTCAAGATCATCCAGGTCTTTATAACCATGTTCTCTGTGGCCATAAATATGCACATCGAATATTAAACAATCTTTCAAGGTCACGTAAACCGAAGTATTACCTGATGCGAGCTGCTCTTCAAAAGTATCGAACAACGTCCAGTCATCTTCATCCTGGTAGACCAGCATATCCA
>JAGLSY010000061.1 GCA_023135545.1 Thermoplasmata archaeon
AGGTAATAAATGAGAGGCATCCGGAGCTGGTGGAAACGTTTGCGGACTTGATTTGATATAGATACTGGCCACATTGGTCTGGGGAAGACCTGCATGAAAAGGATGAGCCTTAAAAGCAAAAAACAGATGTTAAAACTACATCCGCCAATCTGCCCGATATGCAATGAAGAGGCGGTGCCAGGCTTTTTCGGAGGATTGTATCCAAAATGGGTTTCCAAGGAAAGAAAAAGGCCCTTTATCGACCTCCTATTATCTTCAATAGGTGAAAACAATCCCGCCTACATTTGCAAAAGATGTAATCTTGTATTCGGGATGACCAGGAGGATGGACAGGAGCAAACATGATGAATCCAAGGATAGCATTATAGATGGCCAGCTGTCCAATTGCACCTACTGCAGCAGCAGGCTGGAACCCGGATTTGTATATGGTACCAGGGGTCTTATCTGGTGCAAGAATTATATTAGAGGCAGGGGCAGGGGAGTAATTCTGCTTGTGCCTTTATTAGGGATAAGACAAAAGGATATGGCTCTGGCAACCAAGAGGTGTATGAACTGCGGAATGTTCTATTCCAGATACCATCCAGATAAGGTAAGAAAGGGCAACATCATCGGGCTTGCATTTATAGTAGCATTTGTGGCATTATTCTTATTCCTGGTGGAGTTGCTTATATACTTCTTTTAATCATAGATCAGCAAGTTCATCTGAGCCAGGCCACTTCTCCTTCGCCTTCCCCATACCATAGCCAACTATGACCAGCACCATGGATACAATAACAAATGCCAGCCCATCATCGGCCCTGAGAACATAATTATCTGACAATATATATATTATTATAAATGTTAAAATCCTGGCTGTTGCAGTGGATACTCCCGCCGCCAGTCCCACCTTGTCGCCGCCCAGGTAACCGACCAGCCCGGTTTCGGCAACCGCGAAGGCGAAAAAGAGGGATGCCAGTATATCCCAGTTCACGGGATACAGCAGGGGCACGGAAAGCACGGCCATGGCAATGCAGTCGATTATCAGAAGGGTGTTGAAAGTGCGGCTGTATCCGTAGATGGCCTTGTAACTGCGTGCCAGCTTCCTCGGTTCTTCAAGCTCGGCGAATACCTTTTCCTTAGCCTCCTGGGTGGGCGCATCGGCCAGCGAATCTTCTATATGGCTTCTCAACTCGGATATTATTCCATCCCTGGCTGTCTTGTCCATGCCGAACATGGCGCTTTTCACTCGTGCCAGATACAGTTCTGCCATGTTGTTTTCCGCGTCGTTCATAGTTTCGCCTCCTTTATCGCATTGCCGCAGCTTTCCACCATTCTGTTCCACTCGGCCAGTGCCTCCTTGAGGCCCTTCCTGCCCTCTAGTGTCAGCGAGTAGTATTTTCTCGGGTTGCCGGTGCCCTCGGTCACCCACTCGCTCTTCAGCAGGCCGGCCTTTTCCAGGCGGTGCAGAGCCGGATACAATGTTCCCTCCTTTAGATCGATGTAGCCATCAGTGGTTTCCCTCAACTCCTTGATTATCTGGAACCCGTATTTCCTGCCCTGGCTGAGCAGTGCCAGCAGGCAGACCTGCAATGAGCCTTTCTTAAGCTCCCTGGTCCATTCGATTCCCGAAGTCGCTTTATCCTTCTTCGCCATTCATACCCTAATCCCGTGGTGGATATTTTATCCTTAGTATCAATAAAATAAAAAATCAAGGAGGCGGGTTGAACCACCTCCTCTTTTTAGTTGGGTTGATCCTTATCTATTCTTCTCCATCGGTCTCGCCATTCTTCGAATAGAGCCGGTATCCGACAACCCCTGCAACAGCCAGTGTCGCGATGGTCGCCTGGAGAAGTATGCCTGCCGGGCTGAATGCCTCGTTCACCGAGCCGACATCCATGAAAAGTGCATCGGTCGTCAGTCCGGGATCGTGGAATATCTCCTCGCCAGCCGGGTAGATAAAGGCTGCCTTCAGGCCAAATCCCACAAAGTTCTTTCCGTCAAATCCCTGCTTGATAACCTTGCCGCCGCCGTGCACCTGGAATCTCATTTCCTCGGTCGTGGTCATGCCGTCATTTGTTATCTCGACATCGGACACCCAGCTGAATTTTCCTACCCTCTGCCACTCGTCCGCGAATTCTATCCTATTTTTGTGGACGAACCTGGGCTGGAGCGGTTCAGAGAAGTCGGTTCTTATCTCACCGGCTCCCTCCTCCATCCTGGCCTCGCAGTTCTCGCCGATGCGGTGCTCGAACCTGTTGCGTATCATCTCCGGGGCCTTGTCATGCCAGTGGTCTCCCATCATGGTGTGGGTTTCCAGAGCCAGCAGATTGTCGTATGATTCAAAATCCCAGCCATTGATGTAGTGGTCGTACTTCACATCCGCCGTTACCTTGGTTCCGTTGAAGGTCTTGTTTCCGGCCCTCTCCATCTCCATTGTCTGGGCCATTCTGGGTCCTGCCATTTTCGGCCCACCGAACCTGCCCTTCTGCTCGGTCATGGTTATCTCGGCCCAGGGAACATCGATATCGAAGGTAACCTCCGAAGCGGTTATGTGGAATATGAATGAGATTTCCTCTACCACACCGTCGTCCTCGGTGGCTTCTCTCCATGTCCCGTTATCCTCCCAGACGCGGTCGTATGGAATGTCATAGGCTGAAAGGCTGAAGTCCCAGGTGCGGTTGCCGTTGGCATCCTCGCCCTCGGTAATCTCCGAAATTTCCCAGGTCTGGACAAGTGTCAGGGCCTTAACCGGCTCCGGGCCTTTCAGCTCCCTGAAATCTCCGGGTGCGGCATTGGCCAGCATACCGTCCATGTCAAAGTCCTCGAACTCGACCATGAACTTCAAATCCTGTGCCAGCGCGGTTCTGACTGGCATGGCTCCGCTTCTTACAAGCTCGCCGTTCTCCCTGTAGATATCTGCGCCGCCAAGGTACCTGGTTATCTCCGATGTTATCAAAATGCCATTTGGATTTGTCTCGTTTCCGTAATGAACTGCAAATCGGGCATCCCTGATCTTCAGGGCCACATAATCTCCGCCACCGAACTTGTCGGTCGAACCGGTTACCAATTCCAACTCCTCGAGCAATACTGGTTGGTGTTCTGCAGTAGCGAACTGGAACATCCCGATGGATGAGGCCAGCACCGCGAAGGTTATTCCCAAGACCAGCATGGTTTTTGTTATTTTCATTTTATTATCTCCTATGTTTTTGCGGAACAAGGCGGGCATTAAGTAATCCCCAAGCTTGCTTGGGTTGTACTTAATGAGGGTTCCAGTGCGTGAGCACGAGGAAGCCTCAAGTGCTATGTTCGGCAAAGTACATAGTAGGGCTATGTAGTTTGGGTATTTAATGATTGTGGCGGAAAAATCGGGTATGTTAAGATAGGATTTTCTCCTATATTCCGTCCTAGTTAAGATTCTGGAGAGTATGGTGGAGGCAATACCTCTCCATCTTCAAATGCCTCTTCTACAGGGGTCTCTTCCACAGGTGCCTCAGACATTTTCTTTCCTTTGTTCTTATACCAGATCAAGACCACAACAATAAGGACAATGATAATTATTAGAATTATCCACCAGTATTCAGCCAAGCCTCCATTTCCAGTCACTGGTGGATCAAGAGGAGCAATATCATCTGGATCCAGAATACCATCACCATCATCATCTGTATCCATCCATGACTCTGTATTATCAGCATCCCCATCGGGTATTCCATCTCCATCTGCATCAGCAGGCTTGTCATTCTGATCTAATGGATCACTCCCAAGGAAATTCTCCCATTCATCCAAATAACCATCTCCATCATCATCCAGATCTGCATTATTCCCTATGTCATCTCCATCTGTGTCTGTGTCCTCACTTGGGTCCAATGGGAAGTCATCGTCCTCATCAGGGATCCCATCTCCGTCAGTATCTATGAGTATTTCTTCTACTGTAACAGTCATTGTGTCAATATCATTGTTACCGGCGGCATCCTGGACATTCAACGTGACCGTGTAGTTACCGGAGATGGTGAAATTGTACGATGAGACAGCTCCATGCAGGGTCACATCCTGGGCACCATCTTTGAAAGACCAGGTGTATTCATCAATCCCAATGTTGTCAACAGAGTCAGAGCCATCCAATGTTACAATAGTGCCTTCGACCACGGCCGGGTTATGGCTAGCATGTGCAACGGGAGCATCATTATCCAATATAGACACAAGCCCAAGATAGGAAGAATTCGATATACCGGCTATGTCAGTAGCAAGGATGCGATAATGTATGGGGTCAGTACTGTTCAATGGTACATCAATCACCACTTCATAGTCATCAGCCATAGATTGTATCATTGTGTCATTTGTTACTGCCCCTGTTCCAAACTCGTATACGACCCATACCTCATCAATTTCAAAGTTGTCAATGGCCTCTGCCATGAATGTATAGGGATCTCCCGTCGTTCCTGAAATAGGGCAGTTATTTGTAATGACTGGTAATGTAAAGTCATAGGCGCAAGAGGAGTCTGCTGTTGCAGGTGCATCTTCAGTATTATCCACGGTATCATTGGCAATGGAATAGAACTTGTAATAACCTTCACCATCTGGGAAATCAAATACCCAACCCCATGGTTCAGTGGTGTCAATGGCATATGATTTGTTCATGCCCCATAGGGCATTATCAGAACTGTAGCTGTACCATAATGTTACATTTGAAACATCATTCCCTGAGTCATAGGCAGATGCAGTGATATCCAATGTTGAGGTCGTGTGCCAGTATGGATCGATAGAGTTCACTGAGGATACTGGTGGTGAATTGTCCCCTGTGGTTGTAAAACTGTAGTAGGCCAGTCCATTATTGTCAGTAGCAGTATTGTTCAGCTCATCAGAAGAGCTCACCTCGAAATAATATGTGGTACTAGGTGTCAGGCCAGTGAGGGCCACGGAATGGCTGGTCGTCATAGTTGCATCATAGACCGTGGAATTCGATGTTAGATCTGAGTTAATTGAATAATTCACAGTGCTATCACTGGGCTCATCGGTTGTCCAGGTGATGGTTGCGGATGCATCACCGATATTGGATACCAAGACCGAAGATATCACAGGCGGTGTTTTATCGAACCCTATGGTGACAACTCGAACATCTGACCACCCAGCTGTGCTCGTTGGAGGTGTTGAATAATTGGCCATGACCCTCCAGTAGTAAATACCATCTGGCAGAGGGGGAGTTGGAGTGCAATTCCCCATCATGGTCTTATTGACCAGTGCTGGTGAAAGGAAATCATTGGAATCATCAAATTCTATTGTGTAATTGCTCAATGGATCATTTATAGTCGAGTTATGCAGTTCCAGCCACTCGAATGTTGGGGTTATTGGGTGGATCGAGTTGTTCACAGGTGATAGTAACAATGGTATTGACATTGGAACATATGTTGTGGCAATTCCTTTAGATGTGATGTATCCAAGGCCCTTACCACCACCAAGACCTCCGCCTGGGGAGTCTGGGGCAATTCCACCAGTGCCATTATAATTGAAGAACTCGGCTTTTCTGCTGATCGTTGGCTTTGGGGATATCAGAGACACTGTTGAGTTCCCTCCATGCCCAATGCTTCCACTGAGAGTGTTCAGGCCGCCGCCAGAGATATCTTGACCACCTCCACCGCCGCCGTAGCCTCCTCCGCCGCCACCGCCCCCTGTGCCGCCTTCAAGGCCTCCGATGCCTCCATTGCCGCCAGATCCTCCTGTGGAATTGATGTTCGATCTCCCAAATAAGAATAATGATCCTGTAGCATTGACCTCAACAATGGAATCTCCACCTGCCCCAACTTCATCAGAGACTATCGTGTCACCAGGATCCCTTGGTGCCCAGCCGCCTGCAGCACCACCGCCGCCATAGCCGCCGCCCCCACCTCCAACAGAATCTGAGGGGCTCCCACCGTCTCCACCATCTCCACCATTCCCTCCTCTATGTAAGATCGAGATATTATTGATATCAATAAGGTCTCCAAATATTGATGTTTCAACAGCTCCGCCCATTGCAACTTTTCCACTTACATATGCATTGCCTCCATTTTTATTGCCGCCGCCACCGCCGCCATAACCAGCACCACCACCAGGACCGGTTCCCGCACTACCTCCTCCATCACCAGCATCACCGCCGTCTCCACCGAGGTTGGTGATATTTACATTAAGAAGGTATAATTTGTCTGAGGATAATTTCGCAAAGCCATTTCCACCACTGCCTACTGAGCCATATACATCGCCTGAATCAGATCCAACCTCAACTACACTCGCGCCTGCGGTACCGCCTCCGTAACCGCCGCCACCACCGCCAGATCCGGCGCCGTTGCCACCATCACCAGCATCACCACCGTTTCCACTAAGTAATATCATTTTGGAGTTGGCAATTTGAATCTCTTGAATTGAGGAGGTCAGTAAATTCGCATTACCACCTACTCCAACCCGATCAAAGACCTCACCACCATTGGAATAACCACCGCCTATGCCTGGATTGACCACTCTGTCTCCCCCTTTTGCGGCTTTACCACCATTACCTCCTGTGATATTGAGGGTCGAATTATCAATGGTGAGAGAGCCATCAACTTTTGTTAAGTTCATTGCAATAGTTACGTCCCCGCCTGCTGCAATATGCCCCCCCAGATCACCTCCATTTGACCAGGCATTACAAGCAGTAGCAGTGCTAGAAGGCAGATCAAAACCATCACCACCAATTAGATATAAAATTGAATTCTCCACACGTAAACCCTCGGTGGCCGTGATATTCAATTCTGCATTACCACCTTTACTTGTAGGGATGTATGCAGTATATGGGCCAGGGCTTGATGTATCTGCATATCCATCAGGTCCTATCATGGAAATATTGCTATTATCGGTCACATTGAAATAACTGCAAGTTCCATTGAACATGACATCTACTGCTGGGTTGAGGCTCGAAAGATTTATATTTCCACCCGCCACCTCAACAATTGAGGTACCCTGTAGATAAATATTGGTCACATTGAATATCGCTCCAGCAGGTACAATGAGCTTTCCTGTTCCCGTGACCAGAACATCATCCCATGTTTCCAAACCAGAGACAGTATATGAATTTGAAATTATTAGATCAGAGCCAGAGCCTTTTGGTTCAATTCCTCCAGGCTCAATACTTCCCATGCCAACCATCGCGATCAAACCACTTGAGATCATTATTCCGGCTAATATCAAACTAATTGTTCTCTTCATCTCATCCACCTCAGTTTCTTCACATTATCATTTCCCAGGTTTTAATATTATGGGCGATCTCCATTTTTTTAAGAAGATAATTTCAGCATGATCTCAACAATTCTTTCCATGGCCACCTCACAGGTATTCATGAAATATTCCACCTGTTCTCTGGCAGTTCTCATCCCGCCTTTCAAAACATCTGGCAAGGATTCGATTCCAACAATATCGCCATACATGATGATACGGGGTATTTGTCCGCCCAACCCATGGTCCTGATAATATCCTTCAACCTTTTTCATTACTGGCATCTCGACGGGCAGTATCAACCTCGGGCCATCATCATGACTGAATGGATTGCGCATGCCGGGAAGGAATTCCTTTGGTATCCCGGCTTCAAGGAGTGCTTTATTCCGATATTCCATTTGAATTGTGTGAACTTTGGTCTTGTTCTCTGCATATAGGCCAGTTATGATGTTTTTCTGCTCGACAGGAATATTCTCCTCCTTCTCATACGACCATGTTTCTATCAATTCCTGTACCAGATCCTTTTCTCTGCCTTCTATCAGATCATAGTACAATCCAGCATCAAGAATGCTCAACTTCTTCAATGCAGGGGTTGTGTTATCTATTATCTTGTCAACATCCATCCCCGCACTGTCGAACTCCAGGTCAAAAGGAAGATCATCCATCATCGAAATTGCGTGATTGAAAATAGCCTGGAATGTCGGACTTCTTTGAATATTCCCGGAATCCACAGCCCTCACGATGATCTTTTCCATATTATCTGACAAGGGAAGTGATTGATATTAGACTTGCGGTATTTCCAAATCAAAAACCCAACCAATAAACATTTATACAATTCTATCATATTTCAACTTAAGAGGTTAGGTAATGGGATTGTTTGACTATATGATGGGTATGATCATGGAACTTACGCTTAAGCAGCTCAAACCATTTTTATTGTTCTTATCCATGATATCTTTACTATCTTTACCATTCCTAGCCTGTGTTACTCTACCTGCTTATGCTCCATGTGATCCTGATTTGATTGATCAAGAATATGGAAAATTCATGGAGATAGATGATATTTTCCTGAAGCCAATTGCGATAACAGATAATTCATCTTATCAAATGGTTTATTTTTCCAATAATACGTGCGATGTATTTGAGAATCATACACGAGCTCAGATATATGACCTGGTCATGTCCGAGCAGGGTATCAGCTTCTCCATGATAACTCGCGAATTGAAGCTGGCCAATGGGGTTGTCCAGTATCATTTGCAGACCCTGGAGAGGCTTGGCTTGATAAAATCTGTGCGCGTGGGGAAGTTCACCCGGTATTATCTGTCAGGAACAGAGGACAATGGCCTAACAAGAACACAGGAGGATATTATCGGCCAGATACAGGAAAATGAGGGCATAATCCAATCAGAGATCGCCTCCAATCTGGGAACCAGCCGGCAGGTCATTAACTATAATGTCAAGCAGTTGCTTGATTCTGGAATCATCCAGAAGAATGAAAAGGATCATAATACTGGCCGATGCACCTATCTTATCAATGATAACGGCTAGTGAGTCCCTCGCGATACTGTAAAACTTCCAACCAATCAGTATTTGTATGCA
This sequence comes from Thermoplasmata archaeon, assembly GCA_023135545.1. Taxonomy (GTDB): domain Archaea; phylum Thermoplasmatota; class Thermoplasmata; order SG8-5; family JAGLSY01; genus JAGLSY01. The sequence continues at coordinate 8,796 of JAGLSY010000061.1, forward strand.
GTGTGGCATTATTGCGTTATATGGTTGATCTCTTCCTATGGCCCACCCTCTTATGCCTTCTGATACCTATTATCTATTCTCTTATGAATGATAAGAAACATATAAAGGAAATCTTACTGATATCCCTGGTCCTCTTGATCATCGTGATATTATACTGGCCAGTGCTTGTGTTTTTCGAGAACATCCCCTACATCGGCTATCTCCTCGGAAAGACGGTATTGTTCGTGCTGGTTCCCCTGCTTATATTTTATTTCTATTTTAAAAATAAAAACCAATCAATAAATATATTTGGGACTTTGAAAAGGTTCGGCGTGCGAAAGCCTGGTCTGGAGAAAAGCATCTTCCTTTCCCTTCTTCTGCTTCCCATCATGCTGTTAGCCAACTACATTGTTGGCATGGGCCCCGATTCTCCCGCAGCTGGCTGGTATTCCGGTGTCATGTTCGCGGAGTCCTTCACAGAGGAATTCTTTTTCAGAGGCATTTTGTTCCTTTACCTGTGGAAAATAACAGATGTTAGAATCGCTTATGCCACTTCAATAATCGGATTTGTACTGCTCCACCCCCAGTATTTCTTCGCCCCGATCATGCTGGCCGGATTGGTCCAGGGCATCTTGACCTGCATCATAACTCACAAATCCAAGAACATTGTGGGTGCCTGGCTCCTGCACGGGCTTAACAGGGTGTTCAGTTTGAGTATCATGCCGATGTTCTGATTTTCAATTATTTGAAAAAGCCCTCTCCAGGTCCTCGATTGTTGGTATGCCAGTAATTTTTTCCTTGCCGATGACAACTGTCGGAATCGTCTTGATGCTGTCGAAAAGCGATTTTATGGCTGGCGTGTTCTCCATTATGTCCAGTATCTGGATTTCTATATAGTCTTCATTATCATTTTCTTTATTTCTTGCTTCTGCAAATTCCTTGACGATATCGATGGTCTGGCGGCTCCGCTTTTCAAAGGAATTGGAATACAGCATTAGTCCATCCTCGCCGGCCCACATGCCTACGTGGCAGATGTATCTCTCATACGGGCCTCTGCGCTCTATCTTTCCACCGGTGTAGGCCTTGATGCGCCTGGCATATATCTTGATAATCATTTTAACTTCCCAATTTAACATATGTATTTTTGGCTATATAAGGAAATTGGTACGGACTTTTGTGAAAGGGAATTGCTAGTTCAGTTTGAGCATCATGCCGATGTTCTGAGAATTCAATTGTTCAGGAAGGCTTTCTCCAGGTCCCTGATTGTCGGAACACCAGTTATCTTCTCTTTCCCGATCACCACGGTCGGAATCGTCTTGATGCTGTCGAAAAGCGATCTCACGGCTGGCACGTTCTCCATTATGTCCAGTATCTGGATTTCAATGTCATTATCCTCGTCTAAATCATTGTTCCTGGCCTCGGCAAACTCCTTGATGATATCAATTGCTTGCTGGCTCGGCTCTTCGAAGTGGTCGGAATAGAGGAGGAGTCCGTTCTCGGCGGCCCACATTCCCCCGTGGCAGGTGTACCTTTCGTAGTGGCCCCTGGTCTTTATCTTTACGCCTGTGAACTCCCTGATCCTTTTTGCATAAATTTTGATTACCACCACATCTTCCATAAAGAATCATATTGTTATCTGAAATATATAAGTAGATTGGTGCACTTTTTTGTGGAATAATAGGAAAGGGTACAATAATATTTCAAATAGCCAGAAGCCAGTCATGATAAGGGTGATAAAGGATAAACTACAGATGCTCGGGGTGGAGAATCCATATTTTTGATTCCAAGGGGTCTATCCTTTATCAAATACTATCAAAGACATCATTGTTTAAAAATGCAATTTTTCAGGAATCAAAATCGATATCGTAGCATTTAAGCAAATATTCCCTGTTAATGGATATGACTCCTGTTTTTTGGGCTTTCCCAACCATCATTTAAATACTATATTCATCATCTATTAGATTAAGGAAGGTGAAAGAAACATGAAAAATCCCAAACTGCATTATCTTGGAATATTATTGGTGTTGATAGGCATCATAATCACATCTGGTGGAATATACCTGGGCAGTGCTCCGTATCTTCATAGTTCTCTTTCTGAACAGAGCACGACCATCATCATCGGGATAATCCCCCTTGTCGCCGGGGTGTTGATGTGGCTGTTCTTTGATGAGTGATATTGAACCCAGAATAATCAAAGGTGAATTTGACGATTTATGGAGATTAAAATTCTCTAATCCTTCTCTCTATAGCCGTTGATATTACCTGGATTTCGGCACGCTTCACACTCACCCAAACACGGCTCCACATGTATGACCACCGTGGCATTATTGATCCTGGCCTGTATCTCCTTCTCTATTTCATCGGTTATCTCGTGCGCATCCTCCAGGCTGATGTCCTTGGGAACAACGAGGTGCATGTCGATATGCCGCTCGCTCCCGGATTTTCGGGCCCTGAGCCTGTGGTATTCCAGGTAATCTGTCTTATGCCTGGCCATCACTTCCTGGATAACAGCCAATTCTTCCGGAGGCAGTTGTCCATCGAGCAGGTCACGGCTCGACCTTTTGGCTATGCCGAAAGCCGCCCTCATTATCACTAGGCCGATCATGATGGCGAAGATGGGATCGATGTATTCGATGTTCTCGATATAGGGGCCAGCCAGCCTTATTATGACCAAGGAAATCAGAACCCCGAGGGATATCCAGACATCTGCACGGAGATTGCATGCGTTGGCCTCCATGGCAATAGACTCATGCTTTTTGGCGACACCCAGCATCTTCTGTGAAAGGCCCAGCTTGGTGATGACCGAGACGACCATGATGGCGATACCGATGTCCAGGTTTTCCAGCAACACCCCGACAATCATTCTCCTCCCTGCCTCCAGGATGATGGCCAATGCAATTAAAATTATGACAATTGCCTGTATCAATCCGGACAGATTTTCATATTTGCCGTGGCCGTAGCTGTGGTCCTCGTCGGCCGGCTCGTGGGCTTTTTTGACAGAATACCTGGCCATTGCCGAAGTGATAACATCTATGCCGCTGTCTATGGAATCCGAGATTATGGATATGGCCATGGTCATAATTCCGACAACGAGCTTGGATATGAAGAGAAGGCCGTTAAGATAGATGGAAATCATGTTCCACCTGTCCTTTTCCTTGAAAGACTCATCCTGGCTGTTATCTGGCATCCATGAGTATAACTATACTGTATGAGATAAAGATTTCCGATTTGGTATGCCGAATATGATTGAGTTTACTGAATACTGGCTCATAACAACATTCTGTAGGCCAGTTAAAGAATTTCGAAAAGCCACAGTATCAGGATTTTCTCACAAGCACCGGCACCGGGGCATGGCTGGTCAGGGGAAAGGCTCCCACCGCGTTTTTTTCTTTTAAGATTTTCTGTGCTGGCCATCCTCCAAAAGAAAAAAATGCCGTTAACAAAGAAAACTCGGATGGCATGCTCGAAAATCATAGGTTAAGCGGTATCGACAGGTATCGGTAAGCGTCCACAGTATCCAAAAGCCAAGGGTCCCAGTGTTAGTTAACGTGGGTCTCAACAATGCTCTTTATGGTGGGGGTGGTAGGAGGGTATAGACACACCAACTGCGGAGGTTTCAACTCACTGTCTCCCTAACTATCCAACTCATTGAACTCTATAAACTCCCCAACTACAAATAGAAGGACGAAATGTTCATGGCCTTCTTGTGATGATTGGCACAGGTGCATGGCTGGTCAGCGGAAAGGCTCCCATCTTTATCAGGTACTTGTCCAGCGACCTCTCGGACGTGCTCCTGTCCAGGTATTCTGCGACCATCATGATGAGGCAGTTGACGCTTATTATCAGGCCCATGAGCATTGAAAAATAGGGAAGGTCATCATGTATTGGGCTTATCATGCCGGAGCCGTGCTCCAGATATATAAAAAAGCTGTACCAGGCCAATGATACAAAGCCGAATGCAAATGCGAATTCTAATGGTATTTTCAACAAGTATTTTGTAGACGGCTTCATCTTCATCACGACTCCAATATATGTATATGTATATTGTAATATAGATTATTTATATTTTGTTGTACAGCCTTTTGTAATTAATCAATAAATTTGTCTATAATTTATCAATATTAAGAAATTCGTAAAGACTTTTTTTATCTGTGTTTTCATCAATGATCAGAATCTTCGAATCATCTTCTTTAACATGCAATTCAACAGATGGCTTTTTTGACCTGTGAAATAATGTTTTCAATCCTTTTGTAGGGATCTTGTGAATTGAGAGATTTATGATACCTTCTTTATCAAGTTCTTCAAGATATTCCTTCACTTTTTCTTCGGCCGGAGTGAGTCGCTCTACAACCTCCCTAGCAAGTTCAAATGTTCCCCCTTTTGTCACATCATAATCTCTATCATTTGGAGCAGGATTATAAGTTATGATATGTTCCTTTGGCTTCAAGTTCAAAGCTACTTTTAATTTCGTCATTATAATACCATTTTTCATCATCTGTTATTTTTCACATTTAGACTCATTCAATACAGCCATTGCTGCTTCGATCTCTTCAATTGCAGGGACACCGATTATCTTTATCTCACCTATAAGGGTCGTCGGGGTTTTGCGTATGCCTCTTTTCCTTGCCTCCTTCCGTTCTGTTTTGTGTGCAAGGTCATGGACCTTCAATTCTATTCCATGTTCTTCTGCATACTTGCCAATAATGTTCACAACATGTTTTTGTCTTGAATCTAGAATTCTTCCGATGTAGTGTTTCTTGTCGCTGGAACTATACCAAGTAGCCTGGGCATGCGTTGGGTACACTTCCCGATAATGTTTTTCACTCTTCACATAAAGGTGTATAATTTGTTTCATATATCTTCACATCATTTTTAGTATTATTCTAGCCATTCATTTGATCTCTTATCACTTTAGTTAGCTGTTCTTCAGTGACTTCTCCTGTTAATCTCTCTTTGCCAACAATGACCATGGGTGTTTCATGTATCCTTTTATAAAAAGCCCGATAAGAATGCCCTCTCTGTCTAACATCATAGATTCTCAATTCGATATTATACTGTACAGCTATGCGCTCAAGCAGCTCTTTCATCGCTTTTTCTTTGTCTGAGAGTCCGATAAAGACCTCTTTAACAAAATGCTGGATGCTCCCACAAACCTGTTGATTGCCCAGTACCTTTCCTTTATCTGTGTTAATGTACCACTCGATATCCACCATCTCTTTCACCACTTCACCCAGGTCCGTTTATTGAATCAAATATCTTCTCAAGTTCATCGATTTTTGGAATTCCTTCGATCCTCTGGCCGCCTATTACGATCATGGGTGTTTGTTTTATTTTCTTGAAATATGCTTTCCGTCTTTCACTCCTCAATGAAATATCATGAACTTTAATTTTAAGTTCATATTTCTCTCTTAGTGTTTCAAGCATTTCCTTGACTTCCACATCCTTCTCATTCGGAAAAATTGTTGTGCCGTCAATGATCCAAACATCCTCCCCAATTGAATTCAGATGCTCGCCCTGGCCGAGGATAGGAGGTCTGATATTATCCACTCTGTTGCTTTTTATGTAAAGGTCCACAATTATTCCCATATTCTCTTCCACCTATGTAGAATACAAAAAGCGATTTGATGTATTTAAGAAGATTGGTACAACCTTTTGTAAAAGGTCATCTCTCTTTAGCTAGACTGTTTTTTGGGCATTCCCTCGCTCGCTCTAATAATTACTTAATAAGCCTGTTCAATTCAGCTTCGAGTTGACTTAACTCTGGTTCTGGTATACCAATAGTGCATCGCTTCAAAAAACCTGTGACTAATACTAATTTCTTTTGCCCTCTCTTAACTTTTCGGATATTCTTGATTTCCACCTTATACGGTAAAAAAACATTCATGACCTTTTCTGCAAGTTTTCGACCTTTTTCATCTATCTTCTCCCTAGATTCTTCAGGAATGTCAATGGTCAACTCATTTTCAGTTAATGTTATTCGGGCCTCCATTTGGGAATCGGCCATGGTTGTCGTTGTCCAGATTACATTATCTTCTTCCATCATTTTATTACACCTTTGTCTACATATGGGATTTTCAGTTTATTATACTTTGTAAAAACATCTTTCAAAACGGGCATACAGTCCTGGCTACTCTCGCCGCTAACACCACGGATTTCTGCGAGCGAGGCATCCACGCCCCTTACGTCAAAGAGATATCTTGACCGGGGGAGGGCTTAGGGCTCATTCATCATCTGGGAATTTGTTGATTTCTTTTATCCCATATGCCACAGCGATGGATAAAATGATACTTATAATAACAAAAGCAATTTTAAGAAAAATGAGTGGAGACAAAAAGAACCCATAAATCCAATGGGAGCTAGCCAACAGAACAGAATAAAATAAAATTTGATGTTTGTATTCTTCATTCGCTTTTGCCCCAAAGGGTATAGGAAAGCTTTCTTAAATCCGTTTGCATTATGTACTCAGGGGAGGTCTTCGCTGCGGAATGCCCGGAACATTATCAGTACAGTAACAAACGGGATAGCCTTCAGTTACCAGATGGTGGAGAGATTCTTGGGCTATATCATCCTGGCTTTCGTAAAAAGGGTATAAACAGGTATAGAGCAAACACCGAAAGACCAAGAAAAAAGAAGTCTAAAATTGACATTGAGATGCTCATGAGGAAATTAGTATCAGACATCTCATTTAGGCCTTTTAGGATACTGAGAACAGAGAATATTAAAAGAACTATTACTAAACCAATTAAGATTGCTGCTTCCCATGGCTTTGTTCCATGAAGGCCGACAAATCTTTCTCTGAATGGAATATTAGTTGATGCCAGTATATTTTGTGATTGCATTTTGAAAAGTGAGATATCTTTGTAAATCTTGAATAAAATATTCCCTATGATAAATACTAAGAAAAATAATAAAAATATGTTAAAGGGGCTAAACCCTTCGATAGGGATATCTTCAATGAAGATATAGATAAGAATGCTGAGGCAAACGAATATAAAAATTACTCTAAAACTAAACATAAATTTAATCATATTTTTTGTTATGATATCATTTTTCATTTCTTCCATCACTAGTTACTAGACGGGCACACAGCCTTAATTATTTTTCGCTCGATCCAAGGCGTAAACTACCAGGCCATAAATGGACTTGAACAAGTCAAGTCCTAACGTGAATCCCAGGTGATTCACGAAATGACCTGGCGTTTTGTAGTTGTGTAATCCCTCAGTGTATGTACACGACTACAAAAGTTAGGACATAACATTATCAAAGCAATATGTCCTTACTTCTGATTCTGTCCTTGAAGTTCACGTTTTGGGAGACCATAGCCCCAACTCGCAGAGGCAAGATATCTGCATTAAGAGGCCTGTATATTGATGGGCTACGGCGGTGTTCCTGTTATTGCAGACCGATTTGTAATTGCGCAATCCACCTGTATACATACGCAATTACAAAAGCAAACATGAATCCAAGCATACCCCAACTTAATGTTTGATTCGATCTCTGACTTAAAAGACAGAGTGTTCTCGGTCTTTAACAATAAACCAAAGGAATTATCAAGGAGATATTGGAGGGGTGGTTGGGGGGTAGTAATACTCTCCCTGCCTGCGTTGGACACTGGCATATGTTCTCATATTTTCCTCCTTTTGAGATAAGCAACAATAACTGTCGTAGCCACAGCGATAATAACCAAAGCAATTGATAAAGGAATCAGCCAAGCATTAGGGGAGAGATGGCCATTTTCTATAATTTCCGAGACATCAATTACATAGACTGAAAAATGCTGGGTCGCATTCTTATATCCTTCTTTGTAAGCGATTACACTGACGAGATATTCTTTATCCTCATCTACATTTGCTGCATTGAATGTGAATTTGGCTGAACCAGTTGAATCTGTTTTGGCACTTTCAGGGGTAATGTTCGGCTCACTTGGGTCCACCTTGATAATTACTGTGGCACCATTGGCAGGAACGCCATGCTTGTCCTTGACGGTCACCACAATATTCGTGGTTCCCGGAGTGCCTGTTACATCAATATCTTCGATAACATCTGGCTCGGCATATATTTGAGCTGTAAGAAATGGTACAATATCGGGATAAACTGTTATCAATGCTAATTTGCCGGGAGCATCATCGTACCCCTCTGAAGTAGCGGATTTGACCTCGATAAATACCATTGAACCATTTTCTTGATGATCCATGGTCGGTGGAATGTAAGGAGCATGAAATTGGGCCAATAGTTTTCCATTTTGATCTGTTGTACCATTGTACTGGCTAAGCGTTCCATCACTCACATCAAGCTCGATATAAGCTCCGACCACAGGGGCTCTCGTTATTGTCCCATCATCGTTCCTCGAAATACCAGTTACCAGTACTTCTACATCTGCGGTGCCATTAGATTCAACAGCAGAAACCGTGTTAACGAACTTCGCATTTAATTTATTATTCCGGGGCGACCTGATATTATAGATAGATTCAATATTGAAAATACTCCCCGAGTCATCAGCGACCCAGTTGACAAAACGGTCGGAGCGGTAGGCCTCTATGGAAGTCCTGAAGTATAGCACATCAAATGGAAGGTCATAAACGATACTTGCCTGGGCATCCTTTATTGCTTTTGATTTTGACTCATGGTTCATGGCAGACATGGCCAGCTCAATGTTTGCATCGTAAGATTCATTCCTATACCCGACATAGTTAGGACCAGATGCACTATTCTCAGAGTGTAAAAAGGCGTAAAGAAACTCAGTCGGGTCACTATTAATCATCCATCTCGACTGGAACATCTCGAAATTCCTCCCCTTAATCTTTTCTGATAATGTTGGAGGGTCGGTAAGTTTTGCTTCTGCATTTATGCCTATTTTTCGCATTTGATTTGCTGCATAATAGATATGGGGGCCATTATCCTCCCTGGGTGTTAATATTTCTATTTTCCCGTCCGAGCCATTTCCTATCTTGGTTCCATCGGGATTAAGCCACCAGTTGCCTGGGCCGGGCTCTGATGATGGGTCGGTCAGTTGATAACCAGCTCTTTCGAGAATCTTTTTTGCCTCCTGTAGGTCAAAGGAACATTCTGGGATCGTATCGTTGTACCAGACGCTGGTAGAGCTCACTGGCCCGTTTCCGGTAATTCCACACCCTAATGAGTGAATATCCATTTGACCAAAGGCCCACCTGTCAATGCAAAGTGCGATAGCCTTTCTCAGAGGTTTGCCATAATCAAATCCAGCCTCATCATAACCAAAACTCCTTTCTCTCATATTATACCCGATTGAGAAAAAGCCCTGTCCAGTATATTGAACAGTGCTGATACCATGTTCATTCATGAGTCCTGGAATGAAAGTAGGCAATATTGGCCACCGGATGATATCCATCTCATCATTCTTTAATGCTTGAACTGCCAGGTCGTCATCATGGAATTTCTTGAACACCATAGCTTCAATCGATGGCTGCTTTGCTTCGGAATCATACTCAAAGCCAGGCTTGTAAAAATGTTCACGCCACGTTGTAATATCAAAAATAATTTCAGAGGAATCCGGTTTCCACTTGAACGGTCCACTACCAATTGGGTTTGGATTGCCCCAATCCATGGCAATATTGACATCCCAAGCATCATCAGCCGAAGATAGGTAACCTTCGTCAAGCCATATCTTCATATTATCATATGGTTGACCGGATTCCGTCGACCCCCAGATGTGGTATGGAAGTACAAAACATGAGAGAGAATTCTTAAAGAAATTTGTGTATGGCACTTGTAACTGGAACCTTAGTGCTGCCTGAAGACCATCGCTGCTCTCCCAAACAGGATAAATGTGGAGGAAGTGGGTTTCTTCATCTTCACTCCCTATGTCCTTCAGAAATACCATCCTATAAGTGGAATTCAAATCAGAAAGGCTCTGTGCATGAAATGAAAAAAGTACATCT
>JAGLSY010000062.1 GCA_023135545.1 Thermoplasmata archaeon
GATGAGCGATATAATCGGGAGAGAAGAGGAGCTGGCCGAATTCAAGACCGCCTTTCAGAAGTCAATGAAGGGCGAAGGCCAGACAATTATTTTAACAGGCGATGCCGGCATCGGAAAGACCTCGATGACAAGAAATATTGTTCAATGGGCCTCGGATGCCGGTGCGACCGCAATAATAGGTCACTGCTCTTACGGCGAAAAGGCCGAGCCCTACCACCCTCTCAGAAAGGCGCTGGCTCTAATCGGAGAGACGGAGGCCCTCAATCTGGAGGAGCAGACATCATTTGACGAGATCTTCCTGATAAGCAAGACCGGCCTTCTCATGAACCACCTGTCAAATCTTGAGGGTGAGGCAATCGACGAGGACATTTTGAGTTCGATGCTTACAGCTGTCCAGGATTTCGTGAAAGACTCCTTCGGAGACGGCGAGAACATGGAGCAGAAGGGAGGCCTCGGCCGCCTGGAATATCAGAATAAAAAGGTGTTGCTGGAGCATGGTAATCATGTCTTCATGGCCGCCGTTGTTTCCGGTGAGGAGCATCCCGTTATGATGAAGGACCTCCAGACTGGCCTGATAGGGCTGGAATCCGATTTCGGCGATATAATCCGAGATTGGGATGGCGACCTGGACGAGATAGAGGGTACCAGCGTGATTCTTCAGGCCATGACCGACAAGAAGTACAGGGTCAAGAGGGACATAGAGTCAATGAACCTCGATGTCGAGCGCCTCAAGGCCTTCAACGGGATACTGGATGTTGTCAAGGAGAAGTCCGACAAGGGGCTGGCAATAATTCTGGAGGATGTAAATTGGGCAGATGAGAACTCCCTCCAGGCGATACCCTTTCTGGCAAGGAATATCGGCTCTTCAAAGATATTTCTCTGCTTGACGCTGGAGGGTGGTTCGGACAGCGATGAGCCCGAGACAAAGAGGCTGCTGGACACTCTGGGCCTGGAAATGACAGGCCAGACGATTGCTCTCGAGCCCTTGATACGGGAGGGTGTTGCACAGCTTATCAGGCACCGCCTCGGCACCGACATGATCCCCGACGGACTTCTGGAACGGCTTTATTCAGGAAGTGCCGGCAACCCGCTTTTCACAATGGAGACCATGGAATCCCAGATCAAAGAGCGGATAGTGGTCAAAAAGGACGAACTCTGGATATTCCATCCTGAGAAGGAAAAATCCTTCCCCATGACTGTGCAGGACATAGTGGCCAGACAGCTGGAGAATTTGACCCATGAGCGGTTGCATACCCTGGAATTCGGCTCCGTTCTGGGAATGCGCTTCGGCTCCGAATCGATAAGCATCGGAACGTCTATCCCGCAGGAGAAAATAGACGTAATCCTCGTGGAGCTGGCCAAGACCGATATTATCTCACTTGACGCAGAGGAATATGTATTCAAGCACGGGATGGTGCGGGAAGCCGTTTATGACGGCTTGAGCCCTCGCTGGAAGCGCATGCTTCACGCAAGTGCCGGCAACGCTCTTGAGTTCCTGTACGAGTACGATATCGAGCCCGTGCTGTTCCGG
>JAGLSY010000063.1 GCA_023135545.1 Thermoplasmata archaeon
TCGAATTATGAATGTGGTGAATACGCAGAAGCTCCGGAATACTGTGAAGAGTATTTTGAGGAGACCGGTTTGGATTATACACCGATAGAGGACCATGAGCATTATGAAGAATGCGAGGAGCACATGCATCATGAAGAATATGGCTCAGGATATTACCCCTGCCATTGAACTTTGATTTTTCTACGTGAGGTCTTATTCAACTCCGACCCTCAACACACCAACACCATATATGCCAGCCTCGATAATATCCCCTGCCTTGATTTCCGAAACACCTTCTGGAGTTCCTGTTGCAATGATATCACCTGGCTCCAACGCCATTTTCGATGATATGAAATTGATGATCTCTGGAATTGTAAATAACAATTTCGAGGTATTGGATGACTGGCGCACCTCGCCATTCACCTTGAGCCAGATGTCCAAATTATGGACATCTGGAACTTGCTCCTTGGGAATAAATTCAGATATGGGCGCAAATGTGTCAAAGCCCTTCGCAATCGCCCACGGCTTTCCTGCTTTTTTGGCCCCGGCCTGAATGTCCCTGGCCGTTACATCGATTAAAATTCCGTAGCCGAGAACATGGTCCATTGCCCCGGCCTCCGTAATATTCTTGCCTGGCTTGCCGATTAACACGGCAAGCTCCACCTCGTGGTGAACTTCCTCCGAGGCATCAGGCAGAATTATATTATCATTGTCAAATATAATTGCCGTGGAGGGCTTGATAAAGAAGTCTGGCTGAATCGAAGGAGTGTTGCCCATCTCCTCGGCGTGAGCCTGGTAGCTTCGCAGAAGGCAGAGGATCTTCCCGACCTTGATCGTGCCAGCACCCTTGAGCGTTATGTCGGTCATGTGATAAGGTCAATAGCCCAGGGATATATTAAATTTTCAATACTCGAAATCAAGGTCATTAAATCTGGCTCCGGGTTTCCAGGTTCGCTTTTTATCATCCAGCTGCATGAACAGTTCGATACGGCCAACTTTGTCGAAGCCCAGTTTGTGAAAGATGGTGATGGCCTCTCTATTTCTGAATACCGGTTTGATGGAAAGGAATTTTATATCCCTAGTTCTGGCTTCCTCAATGACATGTTCGATTAGCCTCCTTCCGATACCCTGGCCGCGAAATTCCGGCTTAATGACGATGGGCTCTATCTCCCAACCATCATCTGAACCCTTCATCAGGCTTATCATGCCCACTGCCGCGCCATCCTTTTCGCCTAGCCAGACAAGGTCTGGCCCCACAAGCTCCAGATGCTCATCAAAGTATGCTCCTGGATCGTCACCGCCGATGGTCTGGTCATCGTATATGTCCCTGTGGCACTGGGTGAGAAACTCCCATAATTCTCTGCAATCTTCCAGGTCATCTGGCTTATAGCTCCTGATTGTTAATTCTGTCATTATATCAATTCGTGGTCTATCTCTTAATGTTCAATAACTTTTACCTTGTTGTCGATGACACAGCCATTCTGGCACTCGTCACAGGCTTCACATTCGAACTCCAGGGGGGCGTGGCTGTGTGAGTGGTTGTGATCATGACTGGAGCTGTGCGAATCGATGCTCATCATGTATAACAATTACCCGGCATGATAATTAATTTTCGCATGATTATTCATGCATGATTTCCATTAGAAAACGAGATATCAATGATTCTGGTTTGGGAGTGCTGACTTATGCATTTTGCCGCCACTTGTTGATTATCATAGCGACCTCGTCCGGCTTCTTTGTGGAGAATATGAATTCCTTGTATTTTCTATCCTTTATGGTGAGCACTACCCGGTCGGCCCGGATAACATTGTAGACAAATACCCAGTGGCCGTTAACAACCGCCGCCCGGATTCCGTAACCGCCATATCTCAGGGAAGAACGGTCGTCCT
>JAGLSY010000064.1 GCA_023135545.1 Thermoplasmata archaeon
GCTGGGGTCCCATGTGGATCCACATCTCAGCCATCTTGACCCCTCCATTTCATTCCGGGCTCTCGAATGTGCGAATCGCATTCGCACATTTGAAAGCTCGAGGATTCCGAGAGGTTTTGAATGCAATCACTTCGTTCTCGCATTCAATCACCCCTCCTGAATTCCTTCTCCCATCTTTCCGGCTTGGCCGTCAGTTTGTAGCTCTTCCTCAGCGGGTAGAAGTCCGCGTCATCCCTCAGCAGGATCCTTCTCAGATCCGGGTGGTTCTCGAAGTTGATGCCGAACATGTCGTATATCTCCCTCTCGTACCAGTCGGCCCCCCTCCATATGGGGAAAACGCTCTCCACGCCGGGCTCGTCCTTGGGAAGTGAGACCGTGAAGACCAGCACCGGGGCATGGGTAATTGAAAATAACATGTAAACAACATCGAAGCCAGTCCTTCTATCAACACCTGAAATGGTGCTGATTCCCTTGTAATCCAGGTCATCCTTGAGTATCCTGGAGACCTCCAGCAACTTCTCGGCAGGAACCTTGAACCAGATCCTCCGGGCACTCTTTATCTCCGGGTCCTCGGCATCGGGGACTTTATCCTTGACCATCTGCAGGACTTCCTCGTCGCTAGTCATCTCCTTCCACCTCCGTGTCAAGGTTGAACATTCCCTGCTTCTGGTCCTTGATCATCTGCTGGAATTTGAACAGGCCGTCAAAGAAGGCCTCCGGTCTCGGGGGGCAGCCAGCGATGTAAATATCGACAGGCAATATCTTGTCCACTCCTTCTATTATATTGTAGGATTCCCAGAATGGACCGCCGCTTATCGAGCACTCTCCCATGGCCATCACCCACTTGGGCTCCGGCATCTGCTCGTAAAGGGTGATCAACTTCTTGGCCAATTTATAGCTCACTGGCCCGTTTACTATGAGCAAGTCAGCCTGCCTGGGGCTGGACCTGGGCAGAACCCCGAACCTCTCCATGTCGAATCTCGGGCCAAAGGTTGCCATCGGGCTTTCCAGGGCGCAGCACGCTATCCCGAAATGAAGCGGGTAAATGGAGTTTCTCAGAGCCCAGTTGAAGAAGTCGGTTGTGACGTAATTCACGGCCTTATCTATCTTGCTCTTCTCGAGAAAGCTCCTGGTGATGTCATCGAACCAGTCAATGAAATCATTGGAGTTCAGCATGACGACGGTGGCGTCACCTGTCTCGTCTAAATCCAAATCTTTTCCTCCTTCTTGAGTGCGTAGACCAGCCCGATGCTGAGGATGCCGATGAATATCAGTATAAAGAGGGAATTAATCGGGTCCAGGAGGTTGTATGTCACGGCCCAAAGCATGATGAAAACTATGACGATGTCGAAGACGACAAAGATGATGGCGAACATATAGTACTGAAAATGGAACTGGATCTTCGCCTCGCCGATGGGTATGGAGCCGCACTCGTAGGTGGTATCTTTTATCTTTGTAAGCTTGGTCGGCCTGAAGTATCTGTTCATGAAAAATGACCCCAGGGGAAAGAGTAAACCCACTGCTGCGAACACGAACACGGGAAAGTAATCCTCGGCAAGCATCGAAGGTAGATATTGCTGTATGATATAAATGTTATTCTGGATATAACCCCTGAATAGGGTTAAAACAAGGCAAAAAACATTACCTCCTTTTCACATCTCCCCCTGATGAAGAATAGATGTGCATGGGCCAACACCCCCCCGATATATGCCAGATACCATGACATGGAGTGGGGGCTCCCACTCCATGACGACCTCAAGCTCTTCGAGTTTCTTGTGCTAGAAGGCATGCAGGCCGGACTGAGCTGGCTGATGGTCCTTAACAAGCGCGAGAACTTCAGAAGGGCCTTTGACGGCTTCGACCCCAGGAAGGTGGCGGAGTACGACCAGGCCAAGATAGACGGGCTCCTGCAGGACGCCGG
>JAGLSY010000065.1 GCA_023135545.1 Thermoplasmata archaeon
AGTTTTACATCTGCCATGGTTGTGAGCCCGGCAAGTAGAAGTCCCTTGCTGCCCAGTTCATCTGCCAGTTCGATCGTCTTTTCAAGGTACTCGCGTGCCTTTTCCAGTTCTCCAAGCTCGAAGTACATGCACCCGATGTTTATCAGGGCCGGGCCGCTGACCGGAAGGTTCCCTAGACGGGCTTGCTGCATCTCCATTGCCTTCAGATACTGGTCCAGAGCCGCCTGGTAATCGCCCTGGAAGTAATGCACGTTGCCGATATTGCTCATGGTGGAGGTCATCAGCCTGACATCGCCGATCTTCTGGTATATCTCCAGGCTCTTGCCCAGGTTTTCAAGGGCCTGCCGGTATTCGCCCAGGTCTGTCAAAAGGATTCCCATGTTGTTGGACACCACGCTTATCGCACGCACATCCCCGAGTTTTTCAAAGATCTCCAGTCCCCTCTCGTAGTTCTCCAGACATCGGGGGTTGTCTCCCCTGTCGCCGTAGATGTTGCCGATATTCGTGTATAGGGCCGCCTGTTCCCTCAGGATGCCCTGCTCCCGGGTTATCTCCAGGGCGCGCTCGTAGTATTCCAGGGCCCGGGAATAATCTCCCTTCTGTCGATAGCCCTTGCCGATGAGAGACAGGCAGTGGGCCGTGTCCTGTTCCCGACTGCTGGCATTGTGAAATATATCCAGGGCCTCCTTGTTCAATTCTATGGATCTGTCGTACTGACCCATCTCTTTGTACACTTCTGAAAGAACATTGAGGTTTCTGCCCATCTCGGCCCCCTGGCCCCCCTTGATAAGCTCCATACCCATCCCCAAATGCTCCATTGCCAGGTCATATTCTCCCTGAATGGTCAGCAGGGCCCCGATTTTCCTGTGAGCCCTGGCCTTATTCTCATTTTCCGAAGCCAGTTCCTGGGCCTGGTTGTAGTTTGTTATCGCCACGTCGTAATCACCCAAAAGTGCCTGGAGGTTGCCCAGTCTTTCAGATATGTCTGACATCTGCCAGGCCTGCGAGCCAGTGGCTCCATGCTTCATTGCCTCCGATGCAATGTTGTAGAATGAAATCGCCTGCTCCGGGGCGAAGGAGCTTTCGGCCATCTCACCGGCCATGATTCCGTACTTTACTGTCTTGGAATTCTCTCTTGTCCTAGAGAAATGTCTTGCCAGCTCGTAGGCTACCATGTCCAGGTTTTCATCATAGGCCTTTTCATAATATTCTCCCAGGCTCCTGTGATAGGTTGTTTTCCACCTGGGTGCCACCTGATCATAGATGAAGGAGTGGAACAGACCGTGGGCGAATCCCGCACCGCCGTCATCGATGGTTATAATCCCCGCCTCGACCAGGGTGTCCAGGGCGGTCTGCGGATCACCAAGGGTCCCGATGGTGCCGGCTTCAGAAATATTGAAGTTCCTTCCTATGCATGATGCGTATTCCGCCATTGCGACGGCGTCAGGGGGGAGCAGGTCCAGCCTGTGATGGACTATCTCCTCGATGCTGGACGGCATTGAATATTCATCACGGCTCAGAACATATTCTCCATCCACCACGGATACAGAGCCCTCTGCCACCATTTGCCTCAACAGTTCCTTCACAAAGAAGGGGTTGCCCTGGCATTCATCAATGAGATGCTCGGTGAAGGCGGAGGGGAATCTATTTGGGCTGAACTCTCGGGATACCATCTCGGATAGTGAGTCATCCGTCATCTTTCCTAGGACAATCTCCCTCAGCAAACCCTCTTGCCTCATGGCTTCAAGGGAAGTGTCAAAAATTTCCTCCTCGCCCTGCCTGGCAGCGCCAAATATAAGTATCCTGCGGCCGCCCAGGTTCCTGGCAAGGTACTGAAGCACGAAGATCGAGGATTCATCGATCCAGTGAAGGTCCTCCAGCACAAGCAGCAGGGGTGACAACTCCGATGCGGAGGAAAGCAGGCCGAGCACGTTGTCGGCGATCTTGAACCTCTCTGCCTCCAGCCTCACATCTTCCAGGCTTCTTTTTACGATAAATCTCACACTGGCCAGGTCTGTGATGGATTTTCGGATGGGGGCCACCTCTTCCATCATGCCGTCCCAGTTCTCAAGAAGCTTACCATGTTCGGTTTCGATGTCCTGAACCGTCCTGTTCAGTACCCGGGCCATGTCCGGATGCTCCTTGCCTTTCAGGACAGCGGTGATAAACAGGTCCCTGCCGTGCTCGATAAGTATTTTCATATTCCCGTATTCAAGGCGGCCCAGGCCTGCCTCGGATGTTCCGGCGGCATCGAAGGAATCCCGAACAAAACTCTGAACCGCTGTGAGCATGCCGGCGAATATGTCCGCATCGAGGTCATCACCTTCTGGAGAGGCTTTTGCCACCAGCAGTCCGGACTTGTCAATCACTAAGATCTGGGCAAATCCAACCTGCTCCAGCTCTTCAAACAATGGCCTGGTCGTAAGCGATTCCAGTGCTCTGGAGAACACCCGATAGGGCTGCATTATGTCCTGGACCGAAGTCCCCTTCAGCACCCTGAAACCGCCCTCCATGGCTCGCTTGGAGACCTCGCCGATAAACACGCTCTTGCCTATGCCGGGCTCGCCGGATACCAGAACGGTGCGCCCCTCACCGTTCAACACGCGATCCAGATGCTCTTTCATGGACTGAAGTTCTTGCTCTCGCCCGAACAAACTTTTGCCCGATGTTGAAGTATCCATCTCATAGGCCAGCATTATATTGTGTATTAATTTACAGATAATTAAAAGTATTCTTTCGCGGGATATGTAATTATTCTAAACGCCAAGGCTACCTTTCAGTGGTAATGTTTATTAGCCTGGTTAGGGATGATATGGCCGTTACAATGCTGGAAATTATCCACCTCACAAAGGTTTTCGGGACCGTGAAGGCTGTCGACAACCTGAGTTTCAAAGTTGAAAAGGGCGAGATATACGGCCTGCTGGGCACCAACGGAGCCGGAAAGACAACAACCATGAAGATACTGGCCTGCCTTTTGAAACCGACATCGGGCAGAGCGCTGGTCAATGGGGCTGATGTGGTGGAAAAACCCCTGGAGGTCAAGAGCCAGATCGGTTATCTGCCAGAGATGCCATCCCTCTTCGAAAAACTGACTGGCCGGGAGTTTCTTTTCATGCTTGGAACCCTCAGGAAGATGCCCGAGGAACTTTTGGACCGGCGGGTTGGAAAATTCGCAGATGTTCTGGAGCTAGACGAGGCGCTGGACATGGAACTCGGGATTTACTCCAAGGGCATGAGGCAGAGAATTTCCTTTGCTTCCGCAATTCTTCATGAACCACCCATACTTATTCTGGACGAGCCCACCTCCGGCCTGGACCCACGATTTGCCAGGCTTGTGAAAAAGTGGATAAAGGATTACGTCGGCAACGGCAACCTGGTTCTGATGAGCACCCACGTTACCGAGATTGCCGAAAGCCTCTGCCACAGGGTGGCGATAATCCACGACGGAAAGATAGTCGGCGAGGGTACGCCGTCCCAGTTATCCGAGGCTGCTGGCATGGGGAATCTGGAGGACACTTTTGTAAAACTGGTTGATGCCGGGAGAGGCTGAACGCATGGCAGGTCCGATCTTCGAGATTTATGCCACTAATGTTCTGGCTGGCTACCGCAACATGAAAAAGCGGCTGGGCAGCCACATCCTGTACACGGCCTGGTCCATATTGCTTATGCTCATGGTCTTTGGAGCGCTCACATGGCTCATCGCATTTGTAATAAACAACAGCCAGGAAGTTTCCTTCCCCATGGAGGTCAGTGATATTATTTTCCTCTATTTCATGGCCTTGCTCGGCAAATCACTTCTGGACTCCTACCATCTTCTAATCGAGCGGCCGGCCTCCGCCTTTTACCTCATACAGCCCATGGCCAATTGGAAAATAGTCGTTGGCATATTGATATCCATAATCGCCTTCAATCTCCTGTTGCTCTGCATGGGACTAGGTCTTATCACGATGTTCACCCTCATCCATCCGGCATTCTATTTTGTAATTCCTCCCTACCTGGTTATAGACTTGATACTGCTCACTCTCATCGCATCGACCACCGGACTGGCTTACGGGATATTGAGCGGCCTCGGAACCTGGCGCAGGAAGATGGCGGGCTCCTTCCTCTACAGCCCCATGATCTCCCTTGTCTGGCTCTTTTTGCTGCAGTTGAGAATGGGGGGATGGGAGTTAACGGAGGCCCTGGCTCTACTCTTTGCCGCATCCTTGATCTGCATTCCCCTCTCTTCCCATTTCATCCTTGAATCCTGGAACACCATGACATCTTCCAAGTCAAGGTCCCATCTGCTTAAAAGAGATTTCAGGTCCGGGCCTGTTTCATCCCTTGTGAAAAGAAGGTTTGGCACTGTAATAATGGCCGTCTATGACAAGGAGGTCCGCACCCTTCTGCGCCGCAGGGAAGGAATAGGAAACGCCATCACGCTCATCGGCTTCCTTGTATTCGCATTCTATTTTTACCGGCAGCTGGAGGGGTATCTTGAACTGCCCGGCTTCGCCCAGGACCTCTTGCCCATCGTGATAGTCGGTCTTTCTCTGTTTCTGGCAGTCGTGCTTCTGGGGCTCGTGCCCGCCTTGGGCGTGGTCAGCAAGGACGGAAAGAGTTCCTGGATATTCAGGTCCGTTCCGGCAACCGGCAAGGAGATAATCACGGGCAAAGCACTATCAATACTCCTCATGCTGCCCTTCGTGATTATACTCGTTGCCATCCCTGTACCCCTTCTCACTGGCCTCTCCTTCACGAGTTTTGTCTTCTCGGTCCTCGGGGCGATCTCCATGTATGTTATAGCCACCGGCCTGGGCATCTGGCACGGCACAAAATATCCGAATTACAATGAGTCCTCCGGAAACGCACCCGATGTTATGACAATGTACACGATGATGCTCCTGTGCTTATTCCTATTCGCCTTCATGCTCATCCCCCCGATCGCGATTGCCTTTTCGGACAAGATTCTGGGCCTCCTGGCCCTCCTTTTCTCGGTGGATATCTCCTTCCTGATTCTGGTCCTGGGCATAAAGAGTGCTGCCAGATCCTATGAGAAACAGGACCTCGCAGTGTAAACATACATACCTAAAGGGCTGAGCATTCTCTGCCTTTTTGCAGTAAGTTGGAAAAACCTTATATGTTAAAAGCAATCCTCCAACGATGAAGGTATGGATAAAAATACTGAGGCCAGGCAATTGCGTCATGGGCATAATTGCTATTTATACATCAGTTATTATATTAAATAATGAATTAAATATGTTCGATCTGGAGTACTGGCCCATCATTTTTGGATTCTTGGCGGTATTCTTTTTTACCGGGGCCGGAAATGCCCTGAACGACTATCTGGACAGGGATATCGACAGGCTGAATCATCCCAGAAGACCCATTCCTTCCGGAAAGGTCAAGCCCGGGCATGTAAAAATACTGGCTGGTACGCTTTTTAGCCTGGCGGTCGTGCTTGGGGCTCTTATCAATCTCTATGCCTTTTTGATAGTCCTGATTAACCTGGCCGTGATGCTGGCATACGAGTTCAGAACAAAGAATGTGGGTTTATTGGGGAACCTGAGCATAAGCTGGCTCACCGCTTCGATATTTCTTTTCGGGGCAATGACAACCCATAGCGGTTTGCTGGACGAGCTCACACCCATCTGGCTCCTTTTTATCCTGGCCTTCTTTGCCACTCTGGGCCGCGAGGTGATAAAGGACATTCAGGACGTGAAAGGAGACATGGGGAGGAAAACCCTGCCCAAGCGCATCGGCATAAGGAAAAGCAGGTATGTGGCATCCGGCGCGTTGCTAGCCGCCGTGTTGATAAGCCCCATCCCATACATGATTGAAACCTTCTCCCATTCATACCTTATTCTCATACTGGCCGCTGACATAACCTTCTTATATTCCGGATATATTCTCCGGAAAAGCCCCGGGAAAGCTTCGGCTTGCGCAAAAACTGCAATGCTCATTTCACTACTGGCTTTCATTGCGGGAGGTATGATATGATGAATGTATGGGAGCACATAACCGAGCAACTGAGAATCAAGAAACTGCACATGACACTGATCGACCCGGATGAGCAGAGTGCCAGCGATGCGGCCAGAGTTGCCAAGATCTCAGAGGAACTGGGCACGGATGCCATCATGATAGGCGGCTCGACAGGGATATCCCAGGAACTTCTGGATGAAACGGTCATCAGGATAAAGGAGTCCGTTTCCATACCAGTAATTCTCTTCCCGACGACGGCCAGCGCCGTAAGTCGACATGCCGATGCCATATACTTCATGAGCCTCCTGAACTCGAAGAATCCGAAATTTATAATTGGCGAGCAGCAGCGGGCTTCGGTTTTCATTGGGAAGATGGGGCTGGAAACGATATCCATGGGCTACATTGTAATTGAACCAGGCATGAAGGTCGGAGAGATCGGAGAGGTAGACCTAATCAAGAGGAATGATGTCGGGCGGGTGATGGGTTATGCCAAGGCCGCCGAGATACTGGGCATGAAGCTGATTTACCTGGAGGCTGGTTCCGGTGCGCCGGAACCAGTGCCATCACACATAATCAAGGCTGCCAAGGAAGGACTGGCCGTGCCCCTCATCGTGGGAGGAGGCATACGTGACCCTGACACAGCAAAGGCGGTGGTCGATGCCGGAGCGGACATAATAATCACAGGAACCCTGGTGGAGGTCGACGGGTGGGAAAAGAACCTGTCTGAGTTGATATCCAAAATTAACTAATTCTAACACTACATTTTTTAACCAGATGCTATATACCAATACGGCTAGGGGTAATATATTTGAGGATTCGTGTTCCGGAACAGAACTATGACCACAAGGTCATCGAGGAAACCAATAAATCATACTGGGATAAGACGCGGACCTACAATAACATCAAGAAAGACAAGGAGAAGGGAAAGACTTTTTTCATCAATGACGGCCCGCCCTTTGCACTGGACACCATATCTCTTGGCCTGGTAAGAAACAAGATTATCAAGGATACCGTAATCCGCTACAAGAGAGCAAAAGGCTTCAACGTGAGGGACCAGCCCTGCTTTGACATGCACGGTGTTCCTATTGAGATTGCGGTTGAAAGGGATCTGGAAATAGGAAACAAGAAGGAAATAGTGGAGAATGGTGTTGACAACTTTGTCGAAGCATGCCGCGAACGTGCCGCCCGGAATTACAAATTCATGGTGGAATTTTTCCGCTCTGTGGACATCTGGCAAGACTGGGACAATCCCAGCCTCAGTGATGACAACCAGTTCATAGAAAGTGCCTGGTGGGCCTTGAAAAAAGCCCATGACAAAGAATTGCTGAACCAGGAAAAACGCCTTGTCCAGTGGTGCCCGAGATGCGAGACATCCCTGGCTGAAGCGGAGATTGTCTACACGACGGTTGCCGGACGCGGGGTATATCTCAAATTTCCGATAAAGGGCCGGCGTGACGAGTATATTGTCATATGGACCACATATCCTTGGACCATCCTGGCCAACATGGCAATCGCGGTGAACCCAAACCAGAATTATGCCAGAGTTACAATCCGAAAGGGCGGTAAGAAAGAGGTTATCATCACTCTGGAATCCAAGATACAGGAACTGGTTGATACAACCAATATCGATGCCTTCGAGATTATCGAAACCCTGAGCGGCGAGCAGCTGAAGGGCCTGGAATACTTCCATCCTATGATGGGCGAGATAAAATTCCAGAGAAATGTTTCCGGCCAGTGGGTTCACAAGATTATAACATCCGAGAGAATCGGAACACGGAAAACCGGCAGTGTCGGAATATCACCGGGCCATGGATTTCTTGATTTTTCACTTGGGAGCGAGTACAACCTTCCCACTTTCTGCCCCATAGACGAGAGGGGTTTTTATACAACCGCCGTGGGCATGAAATACGGGGGTAAATATATCAAGGAAGTCGAGGAAACAATCATAAGCGACCTGAAGGCCTTGAGATTCGTGCTTCACGAGCATGACCTTACCCATAGAAAGGGCCATTGCTGGAGATGTGATACTCAGATAGTCCACCGCATCACGAAACAATGGTTCCTGGATGTAGGTGATGTTTCTGATAAGATTATCAGGGCTATCGGCAAGATAGATTGGACTCCGAAACACGCCGGTAATGAGCTTTTTGAAAAAACCCAGCAGGCTTCCAGCTGGTGCATATCGAGGCAAAGGTACTGGGGCATCCCTATCCCCATCTGGGAATGTCTTACAGACATCTGCGGCCATCATAAGATAATCGGCTCCACAAAGGAACTTCAAAAGGCCCATGGGTACGGCAAAAACATGGACCTTCATATACCATCGATTGACAATATTTCCCTGGAATGCCCCAAGTGCAATGGGTTGATGAAACGGGTGCCGGATGTGCTTGACGTCTGGTTTGATTCCAGCATTAACTCATGGGCACAGCTCAACTATCCGAAAGACAAGAAGGAGTTCAAGAAATGGTGGCCTCCGGAATGGTTATGCGAGGGTCATGAGCAGATCAAGGGGTGGTTCTACAGCCAGCTGTGCACCAACTTGCTGGTGCTGGGGAAGAATCCATACAAATCCGCGCTGGTGCATGGGCGCTCGGCTCTGGACCCGGACCTGTCATCTGCCAATGAAGGCATTCCGGACAACGAGATTATCTCCAATCTGATGGACCAGTACGGTGTTGATGCCCTACGCTTTTCACTGGCGACGGGCTCGGCACCATGGGACAATGATTCTTTATCCGAATATGATATCGAGCATGCTGCGCGGCTGCTCAGAAAACTCTGGAATATTTCATATTACATAGCAAAGAACATTGAGATTAAAGAGTTTGATCCGCAGAGCATAGAGATGGAAAAGGTACTGAATAAACTGGAAATTGAAGACAGGTGGATGCTTTCCAGGTTGGAAACAGTTTCCAAAGAGCTCGAGCGGAAATACGAGTCCTTTGAACTGCATGAAGCGGCCAGCATAATCGAATCATTCATTAATCAGGACTTCTCAAACACATACCTTAAAATAGTCAAAAAAAGGTTGAAAGACAGGGAAGCAGGAAAGTCCATTGAGCCACTGCTGAAAACATTGCATTACAGCCTTGAGCGTCTCGCAATCATGATTGCTCCCATTTGCCCACACATTTCAGAACAGATATACCAGAGCATCAACGGCAAAAAACTGTCTGTCCATCTACTTGAATGGCCAAAGGCGAATCGCGCATTCATCAACGAAGGCCTGGAAGGCGTGATGAAAAACATAAGAGAGATCACCCATGCCGTGCTCAAAGCAAGGCATTATGCAGGTCACAGGCTGCGTTGGCCTTTAAAGAACCTTGTCATCGAGGTTCATGACCATGAGCTTCACGAGGCAATAGAGCCTTTCGCTGATGTATTGTCTGCCCTCACCAACTCAAAGAAGGTCGAGCTTGTTCCCGAGGGTCATGAATGGGAGGGGAGAGAGTTCGAGGTCAGTACCAACCCCAAGGCCATTGGCAAGGCATACAAGCAATGGGAAAGAAAAATCGCGATGATGCTTAAGATGAGGTCGGCCAAGGAAATTAAAGATAAGATCGAAAAGGGCGAATATTACCTGGGAATAGAAGGCCACAAAGTCAAAATACTTCCAGAGATGGTGAGCTTTACCACAAAGCTTCCAGAACACATAATAAATGAGGTGTTTTCACAAGGTGAGATCTACCTGGACCTAGAGCAGGAAGATGAGCTCATGTCCGAATGCTACACACTGGACATTATCAGAAGGGTTCAGGACATGAGGAAGGATATGGCGCTGGACATGGAAGAATTCATAAAGATCCAGATTTCCATGGGCGAAAAACTCTTGGAATGGTTGCTCGAGGGGAAATGGTTGGATACGGTGGCCGAAAAAACCAACTGCAACCAGCTGGAAATTGTTGAGGATATTGACGATACGGAGTTCATCGTGGAGTGGGAGATAGACGGAGAAGAAGTGGTAATCGGAATCGAATCACTGCATGTCAAGACTGCGATAGATGAGCTGACCCGCATGCCGGGAATTACCAAGGATATCGCACTGGCCCTCATTGATGTCGAGGTCAACGACGCAGAGTCTCTCAAATCTGCCGAGAGGGAATTCCTGCTCAAGATTCCGGGCATCAACCACGCAAAGATAAGAAAAATAAAAGAATATTTTGAGACACCCGAAGAGTTGCGGGTTGCACGTGAAGAAAACCTGTGCCCGGTCTGTGAGGGAGAAATTGATACTGGTATCCCTTACTGTGAAAGATGCGGTGTTAAATTGACCGGTGATGATGACAGCATTGATGTGGAATTCATTGGAGATATCGTTGACGAAGATGAGGATGAACTGGATTTCCAGGAAGACGAGGAGGTAATCGCCGAGGCAGAGCCAGAGAAGGTGGTCCCGGAAACCGGAGAGAGAATTGTTGTTCCGGAAGATGACGGGATGGAATATGATTACATCAGCGACATCGAGGCAGAGGACATCTCTATAGAGGTGGCAGCCAAGCCGCTGGAGGATGGTCCGGAACAGGATGAGGCCCTCGTGGAAGGGCACATTGACGAGAAGAAAATCAAGGACATCATAATCACGGGAGATAAAGACGAGATCATATCCACCTTCTCCAATCTGTTCGAGATAAATCCGTCTGTTGCAAAGAGCCTTTACGAGGTGGGATACGACAGCATAGAATCGATAAAGGATGCCTCGGAAAACGATTTGAAAAATATTAAAGGCATCGGAAAGGCCACCGCACGAAAGATATTACGCCTTGTATCCGAAAAACAAGAACAGATGTGCTCCCTCTGCAACGCCATAGTCGAGGAAGGCTCGACCGAATGCCCGAGATGCAGCACATTGTTTGCAGGAGCCTCCAAAGAGGGACCGGGAGTTGACGAAGATGAGATGCCTGAGGAAGCCTTACCAGCAGAAGAAGCACCAGTTGTTGAGGAAGTCAAGATAGAAGAGCCAGAACCTGAAGTAGATGACATTAAAGAGGTAGAAGAGGAAACTCCCGAAGAGCCTGTGGAACCAGAAGTTCCCGAAGAAATTCCAGAAGAGCCAATCGGGGAGGAAGATGTAGTGGCGGAAGCAGAGGAAGAGGCGAAAACCCTTCACTCCGAGGCAATGGAATTGAGACAGAGCGGCTACACTGAAGAAGCCCTAGCGTCCATAAACAAGGCTCTGGAAACCCACCCCGAGAACGGTTTACTGCTTCGCGAGAAGGAAGACCTGGAAGTTGAGATTGAATTGATGAGCGATTATGATACCAAGATATCCGGAGAAGATGCCGCGATAATCATCGATGTTGATGAGACTACGGATGAGGATGATTTCCCGGCACTTATTGCCGATGCAATTGATGTCTATTTGGAAAAACTGAAGGACAGCTATACCTACCTGATACCGGAAGAGAGAAGCTATCTGTCATATAGATATCTCTGCAACGAGCTTAAACACGGCCGCCCGGGATTTTGCGTTACAAGAAGCTTCCCGGACAAGATAAAGAGCAAGTTTGACCTGGGTGATACGCCAATTCTCTGGCTGTCAAATGTGGGGAAAGATAATGCGATACGGCCGAAGGACCTGGAAAAGCTCAGCCTGTCATTCGAGCAATTCCTTTCAAGCAAGGGTGGAATTATCCTGTTGGATGGAATAGAGTATCTTATTACAAATAACAAATTCATCACTGTTTTGCGGCTTATCCAATCATTGAGGGACCAGGTGGCGATAAACAAATCCATTTTACTGATTTCCGTCAACCCGTCCACGCTGGAAAAGAGTGAGTTGAACCTGCTGGAGCGGGAAGTAGACTTAGTTATTAAAAATTAATTTCCATGTGTCCTCATTGTTTTCAGAGAGTTAGGGAGTTTAATGAGTTAATCTCTGAAGGGTAAGTTCAAAGAACTCAAGCACTCTCGAAACTCAAGGGTACAAAGCCCAACAGTAAGAACTCCTTGAACTCAATCAACTCACGGAACTAATCAATCATTAATCCTTGATAAGGCTCATG
>JAGLSY010000066.1 GCA_023135545.1 Thermoplasmata archaeon
TGGTGCGGGCACATCCATGACCGACAATGAGCTCAAGAACAAGATACACAACCTCATGCTCAGGACCGGGCAGGTGGACGGGGATTCCGCGTTGATGGACCATAGGTTGAACACCTACCTGGAGGAGATCACTAAAATCTCGGAGGTGGTGGACAATATCCGTAGAGAAAATAACTTGGACCAGAAGCTACCAAAGGTAGCTATCAAGCATCCGGACTTCGATAAATGGAACGAAGTGATGGGTAACATGAACACAATTCTTCTTGAACAGTTGGATGTCTTGGACGTTCAATTGGTCGAGCCAGGCAAGGACTGGGATGGATTGGATATCAATATTACCATAAACGAGGAAAAAATTCGTGAGAGATATCAACATATAGCCACCAAGATCACATGGACATTGCAAAATATGCCTCCAGTAAATATAAAAAATAAGATTGGCGAAGAATATTTCACGATAGGGATCGAAGGACAACAGATCTATATTTCCAATGACATGATATCGGTCGAATTGTCAATTCCCGAAGGGGTCATTGAAAAAGATTTCGAAACAGGCGCCGTCTATGTCGACACAAGGATGACCGAGGAAGCGGGAGCTGAAATGCTCACGCAGAAGATATCTGCAAAGATATCCGGCATGAGAGAGGAAATGGAACTGACCGAGGAAATATATGTCGAGGTGCAGATATTTACCACCGATGACAAACTTGCCGATGAGATAGATAAGAATAAAGATGAGATAACAACAAACACGAACGCATACAGTGTGGAAGTGCCATTTGATGACCCATTCCAAGGCGACGATTACGATTACCTGGTTGCAGAGATAGAGCATGATGATGAAATCATAAAGATCGGAATAGTACCTGTAGAGTTTGAAGAAGAATGAACTTGAGTTTGTAGAGTTCATGGAGTTTGTAGAGTTCTGTGAGTTGTTTGTGTCATACAAAACGCCCAAACGTGCCAGCGGGGGTCACAGTAATTGATAGCATGGGTGATATTGATGTGATAGCGTGGCGGGGGGCCGGAAGGCGGGCTAGTATCCACCCAAGCCAATTATTCCATTTCGGTTTTCGGTTCAAGCCACTCCCCATTTTCCTTCCATTCCTGGTAGATGCGCACCACGGTGAGAATATCCAGCAGAATGAAAACGATGAGCATGAGAACAGGGTAAGCAGAAAAATCTCCCTTAATAATAATAAATGAAATTAATATAGACCAGAATATCAGTGATAATATGCTGGCTACCCTTCCTTTCTTGTTTGGTACATCCCATGCCATTTTATCTAACACCAAATAGCTGACTGGCTATATTTAATTAACTGGTATTATTTATCTATATTTATCAGCTCCGAGCAGGCCAATGGGGGAAGGGATTGGCCAGCGGAGGAGAGGGGGGGGTTATACACAGGATGGGGTGGGAAAATTTGCCAGGCTTATTTTTGATTTTCAGGCTTTCTCGATTATTGCGATATACTGATGCTCATTATCCAGATACTGGCTAACCTTCCAGCCGGTTCCTTCCAGAATCATCTCCATTTCCTCTTTCGACACGATAAGATAATCAAACCAAGGAGTCTTGTATTTTTTATACCTGGCTCTTATTCTTACCTGGCCTCCCAAACGCCCTAATTTTATATTGCGCTTGTGATACCAAAGGTGCTCCGGCTTGGTGGTCGCGTAGACTTCCATGGACGCGGCCATTATTCTGGCATCTGCGGATGTCATATTTTTGAAGCGGCGGAGAAGCCATCTGGCCCGTTTGACATTGCTGAACAGCCCGAAGTTGTTTCCCAGCATGAGGATTGTGTCGAATTTTCCAAGCTTGGAGGATATCTGGGTGATGTCCATGTGCTTTGTCTTTTTCAGGCCGCGCTCCTTGCATGCCTTAAGCGCGAGCCTGGAATTGTCGACTCCGAGAACATCCATGCCTTTTTTCTGAAGATAAATCGAATGGCGGCC
Source organism: Thermoplasmata archaeon (assembly GCA_023135545.1). Taxonomy (GTDB): domain Archaea; phylum Thermoplasmatota; class Thermoplasmata; order SG8-5; family JAGLSY01; genus JAGLSY01. The sequence continues at coordinate 1,963 of JAGLSY010000066.1, forward strand.
AGAACCGCAGCCGATGTCCAGTACCCGGCCTTTTACCAGTTTCATGGCCTTTTTTTCATGGGGTGGCCAGTCTTTGTATTCCGATAGATATCCATGATCTCCAATCATCGGGTCTATGTAACCGTCGTCCCTCTCGATAACATGGTCGGTATCCAGGCCCTTGTGATTGTCGTAGATTATGTGTCCGAATGCGTCGTCATCTCCTTTCCAGCCAGCCATCTATTTCACCATCCTTTGGTTCACATGAATCACTCCAGTGTTTTAAGTTGCAGGTTGTACATCTTGACCATCTCCTCGGTGGTGGTCGCGTCCTCCGGGCCCTTGTCCTCCCTGATGCCGATGAACCTGGGGAAGCGGATGGCCAGGCCATTATCTTTTCTTATCTCGTCAAGGCCACTTGTGTGTATGGGGGAGAGGGTTATTTCGGCCCCCTTAACTTCCATGATCACGACAGGCTGGAACCAGAAGTCAGGCTTCATCTTGGAATCCACCCTGGCAGGCATCTTATCTTCCTTGTGTTCATCAAGAATTTGAGGAAGATAAGCCAGCATTTCATCGTTAAAGCCGGTACCCAGCTTGGTCACCGACTCGAAAACATCCCGGTCATGGTTGTAAGTGGCCATCAACAGGGCTCCGTATTTTCCGGCTCTTCGTCCCCTACCCGCAAAGGCTCCGATGACGGCCAGGTCGACAGTATCATCCAGCTCGGAACGGTAATCCCTCTTGAATTTAATCCACTGCCAGCCACGGGAGCCAGCACGGTAAAATGAGTCGCCTGCAATTGATTTGGCGATGATGCCTTCGCAGCCGCCATCGATGGATAGCTGGAAGAAGTTCTCGGCCTCGTCCGCATCATCGGTCACGAGGCCCTCGGAAATACGCACCTCATCAGATGTTTCAATGCAGCTAGCCAGTCTCTCTCTGCGTTCGGGGTAAGGCGTGTTTATCAGTTCCTCGCCATCAAGGAAAAGACAGTCAAACAGGAAAACAGAAACAGGATAATCCTTTACCGCGGCAGCCAGGTCGGTTTTTCGGCCACGGCGGCGGCTCACCTCCTGAAATGGAAGCATCTGGCCAGTATTGATGTCAATTGGCACGCATTCTCCATCCAGGATAACTTTCTTTCCCATGAAGGCCTTTTTCAATGACTGGACGACATCTGGAAATTGGGCAGTAGCCCTCTCCAGCTGGCGCGTGTAAAGCTCCACCCTCTGACCTTCATCCGGGTCAAGCCAGATGTGGGCCTGGATGCGCAGCCCGTCATATTTGAATTCGAAAGAGCACTTACCGATTTTTTCGATGATATCCGGGATGCTAGGCAGCCTCTCGCAAAGCATGGCTTTCAGAGGAATATTGGCCTCAACCTTTATGGCATCCAGGCCTTCGACTCCCTTGTCGGCCAGAACTCTTGCCACCTTGCCCAAATCAGAGCAGACATTGTAAGCATTCTCAACCTTTGGCTTGTCTTCTTTTTCCCCAAAGGTCTGAGCCAATGCATCCACGATGGTCATGTTCGCTATGCCCAACCTCATCTTGCCGTTGAGCATTCTGGCCAGGTATTTGGCCTCCAACTTGGTGGAATCATGAAGAAGTTTCGCAAATATCTTCATCTTCTTTTCCTGGGAGCCGGAACCCTCAGCCAGTGCAATATCATTGAGGGAAGTAAACACCCCTTCGGCAGTCAAAGGTTCGCTGAAGAGCGAGGTTTGTTTTTTCATGGAAACTGCCTCGAAGGCGACTATTCCCAGGTCTCCCTCCTTCATCCACCAGTCATTTATTTTTGCCTCATCAACCCGGGTGCCCTCATATACAGCCTTGAGAGCTAGCTTCTCTGCCAGCCCCAGAACCATTGCCTCGAAATCCGGAGCTAGCTTGCCCATGGTAAGATAAATAATCTTTCGAAGAAGTTCGGGATTATCTTTGGCCTTGGTAAATAGCTCCACAAGTATCTCCGTCATCTCCAACCGCTTGGTCGTGGCCTCTATCCTGGAATAGGCTTCGGCAATCTCGGAATAATCCATTGATTTGGGTAAGGAATGAGGTTATAATAAATTTGGGAATTTTTGTTATCATCATTGAAACCAGCCTCGATATTATTATTAGTCTTTGAGAAGATTGTTACAATGTGTGAATCCATGCAGAGCGAAGACTATTACATCCTGCTCAAGGCGATGAAAATAGAGGTATATGGGCAGAAGTTCTTCTCCATACTGGCCAAGCTAGCCAAGGATGATGAAAGTAAAAAACTGTTCAAAAGATTATCAGCAGAGGAGAGGATGAATTACCTGTTATTGAAAAAGGTTGTGGGCCGCAGGAAAAAACCGAAGGATTATGATATAGATTTCAGCCCTAGCTGTCTTTTCGACAAGGATCTGAAATGCCTTTTGAAAGAGGGGCCAGTCACCTCCTTCAAGTATGCCTTGGAGCTAGAGCAGTGTATGGCAGATTACTATTACAGCAACCTGAAACACATTGGGGACAGAAAAACCAGGAAGCTCATACTTGAATTGATAGATTCCAAGGAATCCCATAAAAAAGCACTGAGCGACCATCTTTCCAGGTTGCTGGACACTCTGTTGAAGGAATTAAACAAACTGCCTTCTAGCAGAGGTGCGATGAGCCAGAGGTAAATGGTAACTAGCTGTAATTTCCGCGGCTGAAACCCAGAATTGCCTCGCATATCGGGCAGGAATATATTATCTCTTGTTTCAGGAAGCCAGCTCCCTTGACATCCCTTCTTACATTATCGAATGTTATCTGATTCTTGCAGTATGGACATTTTGCCATAATCAATGATATTGGTTCATGATATTAAAACACGGTTTGGGAAATCCCAGGGAAATCCCGCATTGGACTTATAAGTTCGATTTTATATATTCATATATAGGAGGTTAAAAAAATGAACTGCACAATCTGCACTGTATGGACCAAGATGGCGCGCGATGCCGCCCAGCGGGTATGCACGGCCTGTCAGCATGCCAGCAACCCGACATGACTACAGGGAAGTAATGCAGGTTGGAAGTTCAAAAAGATCTCAGAATTCGAAACATCTCCTGCAATTAAACTCCTCTAATTCCATAGGGCCAGTAGTTCCATCTGGCCCTTTTTTTGTTTTATTTACTTATTTATTATTGGCCTTTTCTTCTTTTGGGCCTTCTTTGAGAACCTAGCTAGTAGGTAAATCAAAATTATTCCGAGGGCCGCGGGAAGCAATATGCTTGTGGTCAAGTCGGCGTTCAGGTCGATGTTCTTGTAGGGCAGACGGAGGGCTCCGAGCATCAAGCCAGTCAGGAAAGAAATTGTCTGGTATCTCCATTTTTTAATTATGATGTTCAGCAGGCGGGAGAAGGCCAGCAATCCGATTACCGCCCCGAGCAGAAAGGCAAATATATCCTCAAATACAAGATTCTTGAGGGAAGCCAACATGTACTCGTACTGGTTGAGGAAGAGTAGAATCAGAGCCCCGGAAATCCCTGGAAGTATCATGGCGCATACGGCGATTATGCCGGATATGAAAATTATGTGGAGCTCATGGCCCATCGTGAGAGATGTCATGCCCACGAACAGGAAGGCGAAGAAGAATCCGATAAAAAGCAGAAAAATATTGGCCGCAGACTTCACCCGGATGCCCTTGAACAGCAGGGCGGAAGATGCCAATATGATGGCGAAGAAGAATGAATATATCTCGGTTGTGTGATGTGAAAGCAGATAATCCATTATATTGGACATCAATAGAAAGGCCAGTGCGATTCCGAAGCCCAGGGGAACAAGTAATTCGAAATCCGCCTTCCAGAACAGCCGCTTGGCCGACTCTGACTCCCCCTTGACAGCATGCTTCATCCATGCCGGGCTGAGCTGGCTGATGGCCCTGACAAGGCGCTCGTAGATGCCGGTAATGAGGGCGACAGTACCACCAGATACGCCGGGAACTATGTCGGCCATGCCCATGGCCATGCCTTTGAGAAATATTGTGCCGGACTTTTTGAAATCCACAAATCCACCTGCTGTGGGTATATGCTACAATATTTAATAATGGTGGGGTTGAGAAGATAAATAATCAAACATATCGGCTCCGAGCAGGCCAATGGGGGACGGGATTGGCCAGCGGAGGAGCCGGGTGGGGGGATTATAAATGTCTGGGGTGGGCAGAACAACCAGCCCTACCTAACCATATCATATCTTTCTATCCAGAATAGTAATACTCGCCAGCACTCTTCTGCTCCCGCGTTTTTTTCTTTTACGATTTTCTGCGCTGGCCAGGCTCACAAAAGAAAAAAATGCCGTTAATAAAGAAAACTCGCCTGGCCTGCTCGAAAATCAGCCACTGTAATAATATTCGCCAGCACTCTTCTGTTCCCTGTCCAGCCTGCTGTCTGCCTTGTTGATCCGGGGCCGGTTTGTATCGGTGTCCCGCCTGAAAGTAATATTCACATCCTTGAGGAACTGGTTCATACCCTGGCGCATTCCAAAGGGCCCGGCTCCATGGCCTTTGATCGATGGCTCACCATCGAACACCATCAATGAATCCGACACCATGTCAATGAAGTAAACGTCGTGGTCGACAATCAATCCCGAGCGCCCGGACTTTTCCATGACGCGGCGGATTGTTCTGGCCGCCTCCATTCTCTGGTTGGAATCAAGGTAAGCCGATGGCTCGTCGATAAGGTAAATATCGGCCTCGCGGCCAAGGGCAAGAGCGATGGCCACCCGCTGTAATTCTCCACCGGAAAGGGAGGGCAGTGAACGGTCCATGATAGGGTCCAGGTTCAGGGGTGCGGCAACCTCGGCCTTGAAGAAGCCGGATTCCATTAATTTGCCCAGTTCAGTCATGAATAATTCTCTAACTGTTCCTCCGAAGTCCGGCTCGATGTACTGCGGTTTGTAGGATACTTTGACCTCCACTTCCACTGAACCCTCATCCGGCTGAATTTCGCTGGCGAGCATCTTGACAAAAGTGGTCTTTCCGGTGGCGTTGGAGCCCACGATACCTACAACCTCTCCGGCCTTGATTGTGCCCGGTTCCGTGTTCAACTCGAAATTCTCGAATTTTTTCTTGAGAGTACCGAAAGTTACCAGATCCGGAGCTGTCCAGTCTTCACGAGGGGCTTTGGTCTCAAACTTAATTGCCTTGGTGCGGACGCGGATATTCTCCTCTTTCAGATAGCCATTAAGATAGGTGTTGATGGCGTTTCTCACGGTTCGCGGATGTGCGACCACGCCGAAGGCCCCCTCCATTCCATACATGAGATAAACATTATCAGCCAGGAAATCAAGTACCGCAAGGTCGTGCTCTATGACCATGACCTGGCTCTTTTTGGCAAGGGTCTGGATTGCCTTGGCGACGTTGAGTCTCTGGTATATATCAAGATAAGATGAAGGCTCGTCGAAGAAGTAGATGTCGGCGTCCTTGAGGAAGGTGGCGGCGATAGCAACCCTCTGGAGCTCGCCTCCCGAAAGTTCTCCCAGATTCCGCTCCATGCAGTTGTCTATGAAAAGTTCCTGACTGACTTCGTCAATGCGGCCGCTGTCGTCCACCTTTTTGAGAAGGTCCTTGACCTGGCCAGTGTGAACTTTTGGAAGCATATCAACATACTGGGGCTTCATGGCCGTCCTTATGTCGCCCTCCGACACTTTCTGAAGATAGTTGACCATCTCGGTTCCGGCGTACTTTTCCAACACGAAATCCCATGTCGCCTCGGCCTCCAGATTTCCCATGTTGGGAATTTCTTCGCCAGAGAGTATGCGGATGGCCGTGGTCTTTCCGATTCCATTGGGCCCTAAAATACCGATGACATTTCCCTCTCTCGGAACCGGCAGCCTGTAAAGCTGGAAGCCATTTATTCCATACTGCTGGACAAGTTCTCCTTCAAGCTCCTCGGGCAGTCCTATAATTCTGATAGCATCAAAGGTGCACTTGTTGATGCAGATGCCGCAGCCCACGCACAGCTCCTCCGATATGACTGGCTTGTTCTTCGGCCCCATGACTATTGTCTCGTCACCGCTGCGTACCCTGGGGCAAAATTTGATACACTCTGTATTGCACCGCTTTGGTTGACACCGGTCTTTTAACAGGACTGCTATACGCATGCGAGTTTGTAACAACAACCTGAATTTAAAATATTGGCTAATTACCGAGCGAGCAGAGGAGGGCGAGTTTTCCTTTTGGATTGGAAACCTTTTCTTTTGGAGCCCGACTCAGCGCAGTGAGTAAAAGAAAAGGCTTCCGTTGGCACCGATCTTTCAATAGTACTGCGATTCGCATTGAAGGCAGTATTAGAAAGATGGATTTAAAATAATTGGCTGTGCATTACTTCGAACCTGGTTAGTACTGGCTATCTTGAAAAAGGAAAGGAGAGGGTTGGTGAAACCCTCTGATTTTTGTCTAGCCAGTTTATTCTTTCGGCCTTATGGAATAAACCATGGATAAAATCCGGTAGAGTATACCCAATAGGCCTGGCCAATTTGGAAAGCGTCACCATCCGGCATGGGTTCGATATCATATGCTGCTGCATCATTGTACCATTCTATCCTTGTCACCATACCGACAGAATCCGTTTTCAGGTCTCCGGCCGTGTATCCCTCTACTGTAGCCGGGAAGCCTACCAGATTCCAGCCTATCGCAAGGGTTATCACAGTACCTGTCGGATTGTTTCCCAGGACTGAAAGGAAGCCATCGCTGCCGACATCCGTGATATTTATCCAGAAGCCCATTTCATTGTTCACATTTGGCATGTCCTGGGTTCCAGGGTAATTCTTGTTGTACGATTTCCAGTGGTCTGCCATGTCTATCGGGTCCCACCAATATATTCTATCCCAGGTCGTGTCTCCTCCATTGTCGTCAAAGACAGTAATAACAGAACCGCTGGCTGTCACGGGATATGATAAGAAACTCCAGCCAAGAGATACGGATATGTCGTAGGTGATTGGGGGCGGGCCCCCGCCCACAGATGGGGCCACGCTTGATTTTGTATCGGCGAAGTCAAACTCCATGTAGAATACCGGGGCTATGGAGCTCCAGCTTACTTTCACATTATCGAATCCAACTGTCCGGGTGCCTTCATTCTTCCCCAGGTCCGTGTCTCTAAAGGCGACCTTGAGATAATAGGTCGAATCGGCATTCACTATGCCGCTAACATCGATAGGTCCAACAGAGGCCCAGCCGGTCGTGCCGGTGATAAGCCCGCTGGACCATATCTCCGTACCCAAGGACGGGGTTCCTGATGCGGTATCGACAAAGGCATATGCAATCATGTTGCTGTCGCCAACACCAATACCAAGGCAGCTCCAGTCCAGTACCAGTTCGGCAGCTGTTGGCACAAAACCGGTTGTGAATGATTGCTCCCAGTATCCTGAATAGGTGTTCTCGGCAGCAGCCCCTCCAGTTGCGCCGGTAAGTATGATATCCACCGAACCTGGTGGATTACCGCTTCCACCGTTCCAGCTGCCGACAGCAGAGCCACCGCCAGTGTCTTCCCACCCGGCATAGGCCCAGTTACTTGCATCTGTCGTGAAGTCCGGGTTCAGGGTTTCCACCGTACTGCCTCCACCACCAGATGTGACATCCAGCCAGATCTCGACTATGATGGAATCTCCATCCTGTATCACACCGGCCAGGGTGTCTGTCCATGTGTACAAAGCACTCGAATCCGTGACATCCGTATCATCGTTTATGGTTATGTCCAATGGGATTACCGTGTCCGAGGATGTGAATATCTCGGCAAACAGCCGTCCAGTCGCTCCGGGTGATGACATGTATCCATATACATTGAATGACCATGGGCCGTCAATGCTGCTGCTCGTGAAGGTATTGGTGGTTTCCCATGTTCCCACAATGATCGGGCCATTGCCTGGAATGGCTCCTGTGCTCACTATGTTCGACGAAAGCTCCACGGGCTTCATATCCAGGTCCTTGTTTATTCCTGATGCCTCGATTTGGAAGAACCATTCATCATCTTCGACCATGTCAACAGAGAAAACAAAGCTAGATGTGTCACTGGATGACATCAGCAGCGTGTCCGTAACCTCGACTCTGACAAGGTAATTAACATCATCAAAGGGTGGGAACCAGGTTTCCTGGCCGTCATCGGTGTGGCTATAAGTTCCGCCATTTATCTCCAGCCAGGTATTGCCGCCATCGCTGCTGTAATAGATATCGATCGGATCGGCTGCAAGAGGGTTGTCGCCTGGTGTGGCACTCCATTGAATGTCGAATGACGCTGTAGTTATGATGAATTCCGCGGCATTCGGAGTCAGTAGTGAAATAGAAGGTGGACCAGAATAAACATGAAGCCGTCCTTCAAATACCGTGCCCCAGTTGCCGAACTCATCCTGCCCACGCACGTATATCGAATGCTCGCCTACCGAGAGGGCGGATGTTATCGTACCATCGATCGTGCAGTTCACGACCTCTGTCGGGCTTGTCAGCCCATCGAAGATGAACATGGGTATGCCGTTATCGATTCCCGGGTCCGTGTCTATGAAGCATTCTGCTGGCTTTACAATATTTACGTCCGAATTGCCTCTGGCACTGTCATCCACGGTTCCGAATACGTCTACCGAACTTCCCCGATTTACAGGAAGCGGGTCCGATACAACACTGCCCGGGATAGTTGCCGGCCCCAGTATATCGCCGCCTGGCCGGTCTATGGTGAAATCAGAGCCGGATTCGTCCATGGCCATCAGTGATGCCGCTCCCGTGGCTACAATTTTTATTCTGTAATTGAAGCCGTTGGGAACAGATGTGAGGTCCCAGTCAAAGCTTGCCTGTGCTCCGGGAAGTCCTATTCCGCCAGGGACTGGCTGCCAGGCCGAGCCGCTGTTGTTGCTGTAATACAGATCTATGGTGTTGGCACTACTGGCCGACCAGGTTATTGTGGCCGGTGAGGTCGAGAAGGTCTCTCCTCCAACAGGACTAGTTAGCGTCAGGTATGGGTGATTGCCCCCAAGCAGCCAGATGATCGTTTTGTTCAATATGTCAACTCTGATGGGGTCTATCGCAGGCGGGTTCCAGGTTCCCAGCATCTCGTGCGCGAAGGCCTCGTATACCATCTTTGCAGGTGCGGTTCCAGAGGGGTATGTGCCTTCAAATCTTACAGAGGCTGCATTGCCAAAGTGTTCATGTGCTGAGCCGCCACCGGGGTTGTCATAGTCCCAGTTTATTTCCACACCCGCATCGGTGCTGGCCGTGATGTCGTCAGGGTAGAATCGTCCAGCTCCAAAAGATGCCTGATCCAGATCAGTTCCTGCCAGATAATCACCGCTGATGGGGTCTCCTGCAAACAAGCCCTGGATTTCCATATCGCCGGCCTCATTGCCAAGACCGCCATCGGCATCGTCTCCCATGTACGTTGCCTTCATGTAGGTCTCATACCAGACATCGGTCACTCCTGGTATTAAATCAAAGCTAAAGGGATCACACATGTCCCAGCCTATGTCCTGGCCGACAATATAAAGCTTGCCTCCAGCATTGAGATAATCTGCAAGCACAGCCATGTCAGAGGCGTCCAATGTGGGGTAGCCGTCAGCCACTATCCATAAGACCGCCTTGGCCTGCTGCAGATCGGCAAGTGCCGGGGTGTCCATGGTATTCTTTTCCCAATATAGATAAGACCATCCCAGGTCTATGAGCATGTTCTCCCAATCCTCATTGAAGGGTGTTCCATCAGTTGCCAGTCCTCCCCCGTCATCGTCGAACAACAATATATTGTATGCTGAGGAGGATATTGTTGAAAAGGTGTAATGCTGGCCTCCGTTGGTATCCTTTGTCACATGCCCTTGTAGATCACTGGATTCCACATCATAATAATACAACGTATCTGTTGAGAGAGATTGTAATTGTACCAAAGGAGAATATCTGAACTCTGAAGAACCGGCACTCAGTGTCCAGGTTGATGAGTCAGATGATGTTCCATAATACACTGTCCCATTTGACATTTCATCTGTGTCCCATGTCACCTTTGCGGCAGTGCCGATTATATCAAAGGCCCTAACATTGGTGATCACAGGACCAGTTGCATCGATTGTTGCTGTGGCAATCGAATCATGAACCGGGGCATCATCAGAATATGTTGCAGTTATCACATCACCATGGCTAACCTGCAGGAAACCATCGGTCTGCGGCGCGAAGAACATGGTGTCTATGCTGCCAGTGAAGACACTTGGGCTTGTTTCACTAAGTGTCAAATCCTCACCTGCTGGCTCGGTATCGCTTATAATGTTCACAACTAAGGAGCCTCCCACAACATTATCATCCTCGACCCTGACCTGAATGGTATCGCCGTCTGAGTAAGCTGTCCTGTCCAGTGTTACCAGGCCATAATCCTGATTGACCTTCCCTGTTATGACCAGGGCGAATGGCTGTGGGCCCACGCTCAATGAAGAGGCGGTGACCGTTATCCTATACTCGCCGCTCGGTGCTCCAATCAAAACATTCTCTATCGTGTTGAGGTTGTCAAA
>JAGLSY010000067.1 GCA_023135545.1 Thermoplasmata archaeon
CATTTGATATGTCTGTAACCTCAAGGTCAAGATTATTAATCAAAGAAGGAGCATCGACAGGAGATGGGTAATCATTCCAGACCAGTGTTATCTCCAGGGGCTCGGTGTTGTCTATGAGGTCAATGGTGTATTCGATGGTGTCGCCGCCATCAAGGCCATTGGTGTGGTCTATGACCGACAGAACTCTGGAATCCCCATTGAAGTAAAGAGCATTATCCAAATTCACACGCCCCCATCCCTGGTTGCAGTTGGGATATGCCATTCCATTGTAGGGTGAGTCATGAGTATCTACTCCCATCATCTCATCGGCACAGTTGACCAGCATGGCTCTCATTAAAGCACCACTGGGTGAGAAGCCGTTGGCAGCTTCCTTTGTGCCAGTTGGGTACCATCCTTCTTCAAAGTATTGTTTTATGAGTCCGGTTGCGCCGGCGGCTATGGATGCGGCCTGGCCTGTTCCCATTGTCGTATCATAACCAATGTTGAAGGTGGTTAGGTCAAAATCCGAACTTGAGCTCATTATATCGGAACCGGGGACTACGATCTCTGGCTTCAACCTGTTATCCGTTGTGGGACCCTGGCTGCTGAAACCTGCCATGTCATCCATATCGACTCCGTTTAAAGTTGCGCCCACAGATATCGCATTCTTGGCTGTTCCCGGTGGAATCACTGTTGCGGGAGCACCAATACTTCCAGCAGGGAACAATCCTACAAAATCCTGGTTGTTCCACGTAAATAAATCTGTCTGGGCGCACGCACTGTTATATTCATTATTGTTGTATCCGATGGCACTGGCCATTATTCTTCCACCATCATCATATATCAATTGATATATTTCTCTCCAATCAGATGGTGAATGAACCATGTCGGCTGAATCACCACCATCGACAAAAGATAACTTGGCCTTGTAAGCCACACCCCTGCCATTTACATTGCCGCTGTTCGAACCAATAACAATCGTGTTATCAGCGGCTATCATGCCTGCATTCAGTGTTCCATGATCAAATGAGCCAGAATCGGAATCGTCAGCTCCCGGAATAACATGGTACGCGTACATTTTTCTATGGGTTGGCCCTGGTGCGTTGTCTGCCACATTTGTGGCATTCCTGAAGGCCTCGTGGTCATAATCCACCCCCAGGTCATACAAACCAACAATCTGATTTTCTCCCCGGATTCCCATATCCCATATCGGTGTTCCGCCATCAAATCCGGATTGGACCACCTGGGTTAACTCCGAATTCGTGATTTCATTTTCATTTGGTTCGGACCTGGTATTACCATCGTCCATAATTTGAAATGGTGTTGTTTCCATCGTGCCTGCAAAAAATGCTGCCGACGGAATTACCAATAAAAATGCCAGTCCAAATGCTATCGCTCTTGTCGTAAAACTTATGTTTTTCATGCCCAACATATTGCTTCCTCCATTCTCATAGCTTCATGAGAATAATTAATCTAAATGAATAAAATGATATTAATAACTATGGCGCAGAACCCCTAGATATACACCATAGATACATAGAGTGCCGTTTATTGGACTGGCACCCTTCCTTGGAAGAATCGTTATGCACTATTCTCCAGATGATTTCAATCTTTTGCCAACCATCCCTATTATTACCAGCACCAGCAGAGGTAGCAAGAGCAGGCCCATTGAGAAGGGTCTTTCAGATGCTGCCGATTTTTCTACCGACTCTGGCTCTGCAATATCATCATCAGATTCCGAGGTGATTCGGAACTCCTCCGGTGCTTTGCTTTTGGCTTTTATCTCGACCATAATGGTGGTTGAGTTTGTGTTTCCCCAGATGTCGGTCACTTCCAATGTTATGTTGTACTGGCCCGCTTCAGAGAAGGTATGGGTGACATTGGTCATGTTGGAATCCTCGATGCCGTCCGAGTCGAAGTCCCATGAGACACTGGCTATGTTGTGGGCTGAGGTTAGATCAAATGCCGAAAATTCGATTGACGAGTTTACAGTAAATATTCCTCTGGCCTCTATCATTGGTCTTGGCGGCTCGAAGTTCTCTTTCCAGTCATGGTCGAAGATGCCGGTGAAGTAACTGGCGGTTTCCTTGTTATCTATTATCACCCCGACCTCGCGGTTGCGGGTGCAGGAGTTCTCATTCCAGTTGATGCTGGAAATCAGAGTAAAACGGCTGTCGACCACTATTCCCTTGGTGTGCACCTTGCTGAAATGGTGGGAATGAGGGCGGGCCAGCTTGGCCTCCATGTCCAGTCCCTGCTCCGCGGCCAGATCGTTGATGTATTCTATGGTGTCATCGTTGTCGTTGTAATCATCGAATTTGATATTGTAATCTGACGAATCCAGTAAAATTCTGACACTGCATCCTCGCCCTGCCGCATCAATGACAGCTTGGAGGTATGGGTTATCATCTGTTTTGTTTCCCCCGGCATCCTTCTTGCCCCAGTGAAGGTCAATGTAGAACTGCTCGAGGATAATGGTCTCCTCGGCGCTGTCCAGCAGACTCAAAAGCGGGTCATTGGCGGACAGGCTCATGTCAGGGTAAACGACCGGAGTTATAATTGACTGGCCTGCGGCAGTTGACGGGGCAAATACCGGCTCGAAGGTGATGTCGGGCTGGCAGATGACAGGTGCCTCCCATGACAAATTTGGCTCGAATACCCCCACGTCCTCCCATTCCAGGTTCCAGTCATCGTAAAATAACTTGGAATAATAATCGGCCACATCGCAATCCTCTATGGCAACTCCCCAGCCCCGATTTCCCATTGCTCCAGGGTAGGGTACGCCGCTGGGTTTCCAGTTCTCTGTCATGATTATGGTTGTTTGATTATCCAGTGTCATGTATTTCGCATGGTTGAACCTGTACCTCGAGCTGCCCGAGCCAGGCGGGTTCTGAAGATGGATGTCAGCGCCTGCCAGGGAAAGCCATGAAATGACCTGCTCCTCGGCATCGGGCATTCCACCCACCGGCCTTCCCTCGATGAGTATGTTGACAGATACACCGCGCTCAAGGCTGTCGTGGAGGGCACTGGCCAGGTAAACGCTGGTCAGCTGGTAGACGTTTATGTTAATTGATTCCCGGGCTCCTTCGAGCTTCTCAATTATAAGATTCATGGAGCAGTCGGGTGAGACAAATGATTGGACATTGCCATTTATACTGAATTCCCGCTCCTCTTGCATTGACTGGCCTGCCTTGGAAACTTTCATTTCATCCCAGTCTTGGGCCTGGTCTGAATCCAGGTATTGGTCGTTGAGAATCAGGCGCTTTATGACCTGGTAGGAATTCCCGGCACTGACGGCCCTTCCATTCCACCCGTCCCCCGAGTAATCGGAATCGCCGTAGACGAAGGCATCGACGATGTTGAGGCCGGCATCCATTATGAATACCTCATCACCGTCATTGGCCAGCTTCGGGCTGGACTTGAGAACAAGGAGGTTCCCCAGTCTTGCCTGGCCCAGATAGGAATAGTCAGGCTCTTCGAGGGTGATCTCGAAAAACCTTGTGCCGTTCTCGGCGATTGTAATTGTTTGGTTTGGGCCAATGATGGTTCCCTTTTCAAAGATGGCCAGTCCCTCCCCGTCGGTTATGGCACAGTGGGTCAGGTCTATGGTCTCAGTGGTGGGATTGGTCAGCTTGATGAACTCACCCCCGGACTTGGCATCGGGGCACACTCCGGTTATCAGAATTCCGGAAATATTATCGGGCAACAGGCCGGGTGTCGGCAACGACTGGCTCCAGCCATCCTTGCCTCTCATGTATGACATTCCCTCATCTATAAAGGTCAAATTAGAAGTATGATTGAATATTGAAGGAGGCAAATCGACCGAACTGCCGTTCCCGTAGCTGATGAAATCGACTGGCTGGCTGTCCTGGTCAAGGAGTAAAATATCATCACCGGTGTTGGTCAGGAATGATGAAGATTTATTCATGTAAAAATACCACGAGTTCTCGGTCATGTTGTAGGTGGAATTTCCACATCTGGCATAGACCACAGCAAGGCCGCCGGGGCTCAATGTAATGTTGGGGAAAACAAGGTCGTCGCCCCCGTCCTGGTCGCTCAGTGTCCAGTTGAGGAGGTTGACCTCTTCAAAGCCGATGTTCCGAAGCTCTATGAATTCCCCATCCAACTCCGAACCATAGGGGTTGTAGATAAATTCATTTATGACTATCTGGCTCGTGTCCTCCATTGATTCTGGAGCGGCGGTCGCAAATCCGGTTGTGCCCAACAGGTTGAGCATGGTTATGGCAAGTATCATCATCGATATCAAGGTCTTTTTCATCTTATCACCTGATACCGAACTGCCCCTCCGCGCTTATATAATAAAGCAGTTCATGTAAGGTAAATGTAGGGGCGAAAAAACATGCTGTAAAAAACCATCCAAAATCACTTCGATTTTATTTGAAATAATGTTGTGATTTAAAATTATCGAATATCGCTACAATTATTAAAATTAATTGGTTTAATATTGTCATCTGGATGTAAGATAAGCAAGTTGTATCCTTGATTACTACAATAAGAAATTATTTGTAGATAAAATAGTTGATAAAAAGTTGATAAAATTATGTAAAAAATTAATGACATTAAGCAAGGAATTTTAACAAATTAATATTGTTAACAATTATTATCTTGTAAGACATATAAATTTAGCTTTGCTACCCGTCATAATTTATATATACCATTTGTAGCAATAACATGTGTATATTATAGTCTCGGGGTGGGGGCTTTGAGGAGGAATCTTCATGTTCGATACAAAGAAGGTCATGAGCATCGCGCTCGTGCTCTCGATGTTGTGTGCCAGTATTGCGATTGTATCCCAGAGTGCCAGCTCTATCGATGTCGGGGGAGATGTGGTTACGAGCCTTGCAAAACTTCCCAACGGTGTCAAGATCAATGATGTGGCATGGAACACCAACGGCTCGATGGCCATGGCCGTGGGACATAACGAATCAGGGGGCTCCAATGCCTTCTGGTATTATCCGAAGAACGATACCTGGGTGGGGTTGACCCCCTACTGCGTGGAGGTTCCCTTGTTCTTGGTTTTCGGGCCTGCCACCGGCGGTGAGACAGATTTCACTCTAGGTCCAGCTCCAGTATACAATCACACCATCTACAAAGAAAGTGGACCATTGATCAAGCTCACAGTTGGGGTGGATTATAGCATAGATGTAGTAACTGGAAACTTCATCTTGACCGTACCACTGGGCTTTGATGAAAATGTCCATGCATGGTACAATTATTCACAGAGGGAATTCTTCGGCGTGGATTATGACTCGAATGCGACCAAGTTCGGTCTTGTGGGCACGAACCCGGAGCCCACCCAATCAGCAGCCCTCTACACCAACCCGGGCGATCCGGTGCTTTATGAGATATCGCACAACGGTGCCTGGCCATCACAGGACTTGAAAGATCTGACGGTCGATATCTGGGGAAACATGCTGGCCGTTGGTCCGAATGACCTTGTTTTATTTTACAGGCTGAACGATGATACCTGGTACACGGTCAACGATGCAGATGATTCCGGATGGCATTACGAATCCGTTGATTTCGAGCTTGAGAACAAAAGATTTTACCTTGTGGGAGGCAATGGTGCAGGGGGTGTGGTGGCATACACGGACCCCCTATCCAGCGCATTGATCATTCCGGTCAGCCACACGAATTATGACACGGTTGCCAACATGACCCGGTACCCGATCTTCAGATCGATCGCCTGGATCAATGACCCGGCAAAATGGAATGGCCAGCAATATGCTATGCTGGTCGGCGGGTCCAACCTCACTGTTATAACAACTCATGACGACAACGCCACGATGTTCGGAACAGAGATCCCGAGCATTGAGCTGATGGATGTGGCCTTTGACAAAAGCACATGGAAGGATGGCTCGATAATAGGCCTCAACCAGAGTTCGGGAGCAGGATATATATTCCATTATTCGCCTGTTAGCAATGACCTTATGATGCTTCACGCGGAAGCCAGCCAGATGTTCTATTGTGTCGATTACTGTCCGCCTTCAAGCCCCTCCTTCGGCTTTGTCGTGGGCTCCACAGGCGGCTCGATAATCAATATCAATTCTTTTGACATGAGCACCAAGCTTACCATAAACACGGATTTCCCCCATATCACCAACAACGGTATGTGGAAACAATCTGACGGACTGTTCGGGGTCTCCACCTTCAACACCCAGGTCAATGTCGACACCAACTACACCTTCTTCGTGGAGGTGAATTACACTATCGATGGAGTCAACAAGTTCTGGGACAACGACGACAACATCAGGGTCCAGTTGTGGGCCTGGTACGACGAGGGAAAGATCGGAACCAATTCCGAAGCAGAGCCGACATGGGCCACCGTCGATAACCGCACAAGGCAGTTCAGTCTGACATGGAACGAGGGGCTCTCCGGAGGGCCAGACCAGGGCAACGCCGCGATGGATTATCCGATTGCCAGCCCTGGAACCGATGAGTTCCGGCTGGATGATTGGTGGGTGGACCCCAACGGCTACGGAGCGGACGGTTTCTCATACAGGCTCTTTTTCAATGTTACATTTGACAGGCAGACATGGGCGGCTGACGGCACCGGCTTTGCCAACGGGGCTTCATCCAACATCAACAACCAGATAGCCTCTCTGGACGACCCCAACAGCTGGGATGTCAGGTTCCAGATATGGGACCAGACCTACGTATCGGCGCTCAACGAGAGCTACGAGGAATTCGGCATATACAGATTCACCAACGTGACCGTGGCAAACAACCCTGTCGGGAGCGCACCACCGGGAACAAACGGAGTGCCGCTGGGCCCCAACAGCCAGGTGACCTACTCGGCCAACATCGACCACTACCTCAACATGTCCATAGAGGACCTGGAAAGAACGGGTGGCGGCGTGATTCCCGCCATCAACATAAGTGCCAATATAGTCAGCCCGCTGGCCAACGACATCAACTCCCAGCTCAACAACACCACTTACATGCCCGGGCCATTGATGGAGATATGCATCTGGGGCAACACCACTCAACCCTTCGCGGACTGGATGATGGCTGCCCCCCTGAACGGCACCAACGCCCACGGGCCCTGGGGCTCTGATTTCAACAGCATGGGAGCCACGGAGATCAGCTGGTATGCGGATATTCCGGCTGGAATACCCGAGGGAGTTTACGAAACTTTTATCACTTTCACAATCGGATACTATTAATTGGGTTATATCCGATTGTGTTTAGTGTTTTTTAACACATAATATATAATGTTTCTCCAAATGCCTTAATTATAAAAAAAGACATATGAGCATTATTCTCTCAGATAGGGGAGCGGGGCTATATGACAAGAAAGCAAGTTCTAGCTTTGAGCATAGTGTTGATAATGTTAGCCAGTGTTTTTACTGGCTTATCCAACCAGACCGCAGCCGAGGATGTAGGCGCAGATTATATAGAAGATATTTTGAGTGCGCCAGCAGGTGTTAGATTGAATGATATCGCATGGCACCCTGATGAGAATATTGCCGTTGCCGTAGGCAATGATTCCGCCAATGGCTACATATACAGGTATGAGCCAGACAATGACAACTGGGTCGAGATGAGAAAATTCCTGGGTGATTCCTTCAAGGGCGTTACCAGAACAGAGCCCTGGACCTTTGTAGATGATGTTGAAACCGATAAAGGATGGACCACCAACCTCTGGAGCGGGCACCTTAACTGGCAGAGAGTTGACCCCAGCACCCTGCCTGTTGTGGGTGGAGCTGCTGATCATGGTACGGCTTTCTCAGGAAGCACTGTTTGGTGGTTTGGCAACTCCACGACAGGTGATTATTCAGACCCTGTTACGAGCAAGGCTAGTACGGTGTCACCGGTCAAGCACATTAATGATATATCCACCCAGGCCACTCTCAGTTTCCAACACTGGTTCAATGTCGAATCAGGAGGATCATCTTATGATAAAATGTCGGTTCACATCAGAAACACCACCGGAGACACGAGCTGGAACCAGATAGCCTACTGGGATTGCGGTTCACCAGTCGTGACGAGCTGGACAAGAGTGAATGTGAATATATCTGACTGGATCGGCAATGACGTACAGCTGAATTTTACCTTTGATTCGACGGACGATAGTCTCAACAACTTCTCTGGCTGGCACATTGATGATATTCAACTGGAATCCAACGGTGTCTTCATGGTTGTCGGAAGTCATGGAGTGGGCTCGTATTCGGCCTTTGCAACTGACGGATACAGCGCACCAGTCTCTGTAACCAACCTTATGAGCTTTGATCTATTGGATGTGGCAGCTGGTCCAGATGGAACTGCCATCGTGGTTGGCGCGGATGGGATCGCCCTTCTGTGGTGTGATGGGATCTGGTATCTTTTGAATGGACCGGCCGGCACCGACACCTTGACGGCAATTGATTCCAATGATACACATTTCTTCATCGTGGGATATAACGCGGCCAGCCAGGGTATTGCATATTATTCCACATTTGCTAACCTCAAACAGGGAAATTACGCCCTGTATAAGGTTCCTGGAAGTGTGAATTTGAAGTTCCAGGATATTGCATGGTCTGATTATGCAATGTCTCAAAAAGGAGCCGGCCTGGGCATAATAGCTGCGGATGGAAATCTCCTTGGTCTCGTGAACCCGGAGATATGGAGCGAGCAACAAAAGGTAGTGGCACCGAGCCAGAGAGCCAGACACGGCATGGTCTATGATTCCAGCGTGGGAAAGCATGTCCTATTCGGCGGCTACACAGGAGCCCAGAACGGCGAGACCTGGACATATGATACCTTCACAGAGGAGTGGCAAGAAGTATTCCCCGGGAGCAGTCCCCCGGTCAGATATGATTACGGAATGGTGTATGATTCAGGCCGTGGAAGAGTTGTGATGTTCGGAGGAATTAACGGCGTCACCAAGATGGATGATACGTGGATTTACAACACAGCAGCAGATGACTGGATGCCGAGTACTTACATGTCACCACCTATTGGAAGAATCAATCCCGGAATGGCCTACCATGAAGAATGGGGAGTTACCGTAATGCACGGCGGACTTACCGATGGTGGTGCCGTCAGCGATACATGGCTGTATGATATCGGCTTGGACACCTGGACGGAGATTTCCCCTTTGGGTTCTCCGGGTATAAGAACCTCTCATGAGATGGTCTATGACCCTATCAATGATGTAATAGTCATGTTCGGAGGCCTGAAGAGCGGGACATACAATGACGACACTTGGATACTTGATCTGAACACAAACTCCTGGACTCAGAAATTTCCGGGAATTTCCCCATCACCCAGATATCAATTCGCAATGAACTATGACAATGAACTTCAAAAAGTGGTGCTTTTCGGAGGAAGCCCCAGTGGCGGTGTTTATGTCGGAGATACATGGACCTTTGATGTTGTCTCCAACACATGGGAGAACATAACCGGGGCGAGCAGCCCCCAAGACCGCTATGAGGTCAGCATGTCATATGACACCCTGAGAAAAGTCCATATGATGTTCGGCGGCAACATTCCGACAAGGACAAATGATACCTGGTATCTGAGTACGGCATCACCATGGGGAGAACCGTCCAGCATCACGAATGGAGAGAACTTCACTGCCGTGGCTTGGGATGCCTCCAAAACATTGGCCATCGGAGTAGGTCATGATACCACATCCGCGGTCCTTTATTCATATCATGCCGGAGACCAGGATGCTTTCCAATTACTAGATTATAAAGGAGTACTGGCTGGCCATGAACTGTACGGGGTATCTTTCAGGCCCCTCCAGCACGGGGCAGAGTATGCGCTTGCAACAGGTGCCAGTGCCATAAAGATATGGACAAGTGCCCTGGATGATGATACATCCATAACGGTGAATGTGGACAAGCCCCACATATTCGACCACGGTCTTTGGAAGACCTCGGAAGGGCTGTATGCCGCGAGCAAGCTGGATGGCCAATTGGACATAGACACAACTTACACTTTCTACACAGAGGTCAACTACACCATCGGCGGAGCCAACCATCTCACTGACATGAACGGAAAGGAAAGGATAGAGGTGATGGCCTGGTATGATGAGGGGAAGACCGCCACATCCAACCCGGAGCCATCGTGGATTGACCCGGAGAACCGTACAAGGCAGTTCAGACTGATGTGGTACGAGCAGAACGGACCAGCACCAGCTTCAGCTTCAATGATATACCCGATCGGCAGCCCGGGCACCGATGAATTTCTGTTGGATAGCTGGTGGATGGACCCCACCGCCTACGGCGCGGACGGCAGCGTATATAGATTCTTCTTCAACGTCACCTTCGGCCCCCAGGCTCGGGCGGCTGACGGCAACGGCTTTGCCAATGGTGTGGGCAATCCATATTATGATAAGACCAGTGCCCTCAACGACCCAAATAGCTGGGACTTCAGGGTGAGGATATTTGACAATGACTTCGTGAATTCGGCCAATCTCTCATTCGGAGAATTCGGGATATACAGATACACCAACATCACGGTATCCGGAAACCCGGGTGGGAACGCGCAACCAGGAGCGGTGAACATACCCCTTGGACCACAGAGCCAGATAACTTATTCTGCCAACCTCGACCACTATGTCAATGTTTCCATCGCAAACCTCAACCGGAGCGGTGGGGGAGGGAGCATCCCTGCTTCCAACATCAACGTCAGCTTGCAGAATGACCTGGGAATCGGCTTGAATCCCTACACGGAAATCAACGGCGATACCTGGGCAAATGGCAGGGCCTTTACCGGTGCTGGCCTGAACAATGCCTTGTGTGTATGGGGGAACCGGACGGAGATTACACC
>JAGLSY010000068.1 GCA_023135545.1 Thermoplasmata archaeon
CGTCAGACCGATGACGATGAAGATGGAAAACAGGATGATGGCTACATCGTTGCCGGATACACACGAAATCCCACTGCGGGAGTTCAAGATTACTGGATTTTAAAATTGTTCCAGAATGGAACCATCGACTGGCAGAAACATTATGGGGGCACAGGAGAAGATATTCCATTTTCTATTGAGCAAACTGATGATGATAATGATGGTAACCAGAATGATGGGTTCATTATTGCAGGTCGAACAAAATCATTTGGAGCTTCAGGATATGATTACTGGGTTATTAAATTGAGCGAAACTGGCAATATTACATGGCAGAAAAGATATGGTGGTAGCAGTAATGATCTGGCAAGGCAAATAGAACAGACTTCAGATGGAGGTTATATTCTTGCTGGCTATACTCAGTCATTTACGGAAGGTGGTTATGATATTTGGGTATTGAAATTAGATGCTAATGGCTCAATTGAATGGGAAAATAGTTATGGGAATAGCAGTTCAGATGGTACTGTATCAATTCAAGAAACCAGCGATAGTGGATTTATAATTGGAGGATGGACTAATTCGTACGGTGCCGGAGGTGCGGATGCTTGGATTTTGAAGCTGAATGCAACAGGCTCCATAGAATGGCAGAAAGCATATGGTGGAAGCTCAGATGATTTTCTATCTTCAATAAGTCTGACTTCAGACGGTGGATACATCGTTACTGGTTATACAACTACGTTTGGGGCAGGCAATAATGATATATGGGTGCTGAAACTTGGTCCAAATGGCGAGCTAACATTTGATTATGGAAGTGGTGCGAGCGTGACAGTCACCAACACAACCGCAGTAGCCTCTACGTGTACTGTAACTAATACCTCTTCAACGGTGGGCTCTGTAAGCCATAGCATAACTGCTGTATCTGCGACAACAATAAATACAACTTTCTCTCTAAATGTACAAGCTACGTATAGTTATGGCTGGTATTGAAATAATATAGTTTAAATCGGGGCAAGATTTCTTGTCCTTCTTTCTTTTTTTATATTTCTAGTCGCCAATCTAAATCAGGAAATGCCAGATAAGATTGAACTGGTTTTCATTGAAGGTAAAATGACCGAAGAGATGTATAAGAAAAATATAGAAAAATTTAAGTGAAAAGGAAAAGGTGCAGAACTCTTTCAAATCCTGCATATTTTGCACCTATATTTTGAAGGATAATTTGGTCGAGAGGGGATTACTTTCACCCGGAAGCTTTTTCTTTTACCCTCGCTGTGCTGGCTTGGGCTCCAAAGAAAAAGGTTCCAATACCCGAGTCAAACAAGTTTGACAAAATGGATGCGTACAGATGCAGGGAAGACGCGCATCCAAAAAAGAAAAATCGCCCAAGCCTGCTCGCTCGGGGCTTACTTTCACCCCCCTCTCCTCCGCGAATATTTATATCAGATGTGACTTATCCATTGATTAGTTTGACTATCCGGCAAATGGGAGTAAAAAGAATACCGCCGTATGCCCATCGAAAACATGCGAATTGTAGTTGCGCATAAATATTCATCTATACGCGACTACAAAATCTAATACGCCCACCACACAACTCCATCAGAGTATTAGATTCGGTCGCAGAGGTTGTGCCTCTGCGCGCTTGGGCATATGGCAGCTTGAATGATAACTTCCAGGCCAGGATATTAATGCCAGGCAGTTAATGGCCGGGTAGTTGTCAGGGGAGTTAGTGCGTGGTCGAGCAGACACAGGAATCACTGGTACAGAAATGGGGAGAGATCCTCGAGGAATACGACTATGTCCAGAAGATAAAGACCATCAGTGACAACTATCCTGACAAGAGAAGCCTCAAGGTACTATATGATGATATTGACCACTATGACAGCGACTTAGCCAGTCTTCTTCTCACAAGCCCGGAGAAGGTGATCTCGGCCGGCGAGGACGCCATTAAGGAATACATACCCCCGACAGAGGAAGGGGTGAAGATCAGCCTTAGAATATCAGACATCCCCAAGGACCTGAGAACCGAGGTCAGGAAGATAAGGAGCAAGCACCTGGGAAATTTTCTTTCGGTGGAGGGTATCGTCAAGAGAGCCTCGGAGGTCAGGCCCAGAGTTCACAAGGCAGTCTTCGAATGCGGAAGATGCGGAACGAACATTATAATCTACCAGGATGATGCCATCCTTCACGAGCCAATGGAATGCCCCAAGGAGGAAGGGGGGTGCGGAAGGGCACGCGGCTCTACAAGATTCAAACCCCTGATTTCAAAATCAAGCTTCATAGACACGCAGAATGTCGAGATACAGGAAAGGCCTGAAAAGCTGCGCGGCGGAGCACTGGCACAATTCCTCACTGCAATGATAGAAGAGGATCAGACAGGATATGTATACCCTGGAGACAGGATAATAATTAACGGGATTCTCAAGACCCGGATGATGAGGAAAAGCGGCAACCAGATGACTCTATTCGACATATATCTGGAGGTCAACTCCATCGACAGGATGGACCCGGACCTGGAGGAGATCGAGGTCTCGGAGGAGGACCAGCAGAAAATTGATGAGTTGGCTGCCGACCCGGACATTTACAGCAAGATGGTGCAGTCCATATCTCCAACCATCTACGGCCTCAACATAGAGAAGGAAGCCCTGGTGCTGCAATTATTCGGCGGCGTGGGAAAGACCATGGAGGACGGGACCAAAATAAGAGGGGATATCCACATACTTCTTGTGGGAGACCCGGGAACTGCCAAATCCCAGCTGCTGAGCCAGATGGCAAACATAACCCCAAGGGGCATCTATGCCTCTGGAAAATCCTCGACAAGCGCTGGCTTAACTGCAGCTGCAGTTAAGGACGAAAGCGGTGATGGGAGATGGACATTGGAGGCGGGTGCGCTAGTTCTGGCAGATAAGGGTCTGGCATGTGTGGATGAACTGGACAAGATGTCCAAACAGGACAGCAGCAGCATGCACGAGGCAATGGAGCAGCAGACGATCTCCGTGGCAAAGGCAGGCATAACGGCAACCCTTCAGGCACGTTGCTCGGTGCTCGGGGCTGCAAACCCGAAGGAAGGGCGCTTTGACAGGGATGAATATCTGTTCGGTCAGATTAATATGCCCCCCACACTGTTGTCAAGATTTGACCTGATATTCCCATTCATGGACAAACCGAACACCAAGGAGGATACAAAAATCGCCACACACATTTTAAGGTCTCATCTGCTTGGCGAGATGATAATGAAGATGAAAGATGCCGAATCAGATATGGAGATACCAGAAGATTTCAAGGACATGCTGGAGAATTTGAAGCCGGCCATTAATCCGGAACTTCTTAGGAAATACGTCTACATCGCAAAGAAGATATACCCTGTGCTGTCGGATGAGGCCATAGAGGCACTGAAGAAATACTATCTGGAAGTCCGAAAACTGGGTGAAGGAGAAGGTAAGGCCATTCCCATCACGGCCCGTCAACTGGAGGCCTTTGTCAGGCTGTCAGAGGCCAGTGCAAGAGGGCGCATGAGCTCAGAGGTCACGGCGGACGATGCCGAGAGGGCAATAAAGGTATCCAAAGAATTCTTCAGAAGGGTTCTGGGCCGTGGCGAATATGAAGGCTGGGATACGGACATTGTATCTACTGGCAAGCCGAAGGAGCAGCGCGACAAGATGAAGATGATAAAGGATATGGTTACAGACTTGATGAGACATGACTCTGAAGGATTTATTGAGGATGATTTTGTAAAAGCCGCTAACGATGTCCTTCAGATGCTTGATTCAGAGGCGAAAAGATACTTCGATAAGATGAAAAGCGATGGTCTGATATATCAAACGACAACCGCAGGTGGAAAAGATATATACAAGCCCACCAGAGAATTGTGATATCATGATTGTCGCCAAGATGCATAGAAGGGACGGCGAGGCACTTCTGGCTGCCTGCGACCACGATCTTGTTGGAAAAACCCTGAAAGATGGGAAGATAAAGGTGACCATATCCGAGTCCTTCTACGGCCGCGAAACAATAGAGCATGACGATCTGGCTATTCTCATGAAGCAGGCAACATCGATTAATATCTTTGGAAAGGAAATGATAAATGCCGCCTTGAAAGAGGGGCTGGTGGATGAGGATTCAATAATGGATGTCGCGGGAATTCCCCATGCCCAGATATATTTTGTTTAGGGATTAGAGATGTATTGTATTATATGCGGAGCCAAGGAGAGATTATACGCCAACCTTTGCAGGGAATGCCTGATCGAGGAGCGCCAGCTGGTAAAAATCTCGGATTATGTTTCTCGTATCGTATGCCAGGATTGCGGTAATTACAGAATTGGAATGGTCTGGGTAAACAGTGTAGATGGGGCACAGGCAACCGTTGACAACAACCTGAAGGTAGACAGCATAGTCAACACGGTAATAACAGAATTCCCGGAATTTCCGGACGGGTCCAACGAACACGATATCGAGTTGAGAACAGAATTGCT
>JAGLSY010000069.1 GCA_023135545.1 Thermoplasmata archaeon
GATGTGTGCAGCAGGAAGAAAGGCGGTTATTTCGAGGCCATAATCCAGATAAGGGGCGACACGAGAAAAATCTCGGATTCGGAAATAGAAGCCATAACCATGGTTTTGCTCAAGGCCACAGAGGCCAATCAATCAGACAAAATGGCATTTATGACCAAGGAAGAGAAGGTCAAGGGAGGCCTTGATTTTTACATGGGCTCTGCCAAATTCTCGAGTAACATCATCCGAGTCTTGCAGAACAGGTACGGCGGCAAGGTCACCGAGACCACCAGCCTCTTTGGACAGAAGGATGGAAAGGACGTGTACAGATACACATTCCTGCTGCGGCTTCCCAAACTTCGCACAGGGGATTCGATCACCGATGGGAAGGGAGTTTATTATGTGAAGAGTGTGAACAAGAGTTTTGCATTCCTGAAGAACCTGGCCACCTGGAAAAAATCAAAGGTGAAGTATGATGAATTCAAGTCATACAAGATATTGAAAGAGAACTGCGAAATGACAAGGGCCGTGATACTTCATGAAACAGATGATGAGATACAGATCCTTGACCCCATCTCCCTCAAGGCCGTGGTTATGAAAAAGCCAGAGGGTTATGTTTCCCAGGGAAAGGAAGCGGATGTTGTCCTTGTCGAAGAGGACCTTTACCTGATCTGACCAGGCATAAAACAAGCCGCCGTAAGTCCATAATTGATTCATCGAATATAATATATACTTTGACCAGCTTTAACTATTAACTACAATATACAGCATTAATTGGTGAATTAATGGACAAGAAATGTTTAGCGATAGTGATTAGTTTATTCTTTATCATTTCTATTTTTCCAGCATTTGCCGAGGCACAGGCCGTTGACTCTGTCCAGTTCTGCATGGCAGGGGAGAATCTCAGACAGCGTGACGGGATGGATTTGATCGTCGCTGGCATCCCTCACAATCTGACAATCGAGCTGAATGCTCCGACAGACAGCATCACGGTGCTGGCACAATCTTCTTCAGATTATCCTGCGGCAAACATGACCAACACCTACAACTGGTCCTATGAGGGCACGGAATGGCAGGATAATCTTTACACTTATTTTATAGATAAAAACAATTCAAAAAGATATGGCAACACCTTCTGCTTCAATCTCGGGATAATAAACAATGCCACCCAGGGCGAGTGGGAACTTACGATATTGGTCGACGGGCAAAAGGAATGGAACGAGTCATTTATCGTCGAGGAGCCCAGGGCCAGTATTTCTTTCTCGGGGCCCAACTTCTATTTCAA
This sequence comes from Thermoplasmata archaeon, assembly GCA_023135545.1. Lineage (GTDB taxonomy): Archaea > Thermoplasmatota > Thermoplasmata > SG8-5 > JAGLSY01 > JAGLSY01. The sequence continues at coordinate 1,265 of JAGLSY010000069.1, forward strand.
CATTGAGCCATACCTGACCGGTTTCACAGATTCCTATGCGCCCGGAGACCCAGCCAACAGATCATATTTCACTACAAAGAACTCCGGCAACGTTCCATTGTACTTTGACATATCCTATGACAAGTACGACAACCTCTTCACTACCACCAATTCATCTGGCTTAAGGCATCTGGGCGAGGAGATGACACATTACATATCCTTCCAGGCAGAAAAGTGGAGTCCCAGGCAGTTCACGGTCAAGGGAAGGGTACATGGAGAACCGCAGATGCTGGTGACACCGGCCATGGTGTCCTTTATTCTCGCACCGGAAGCCGCCTTTAACGTTATCGTCAAGGTTGCCAGACCTGGCTTTGACATATTCCAGATGAGCGGGCTCGTGGTACAGTATAAGAGCAGGCTCATTGCATATTATTATGACGAGCTCCAGCTGGATCTTTACCTCACAGGTACAAAGAACAGCCATCTTTCTATTGACGTGGAAGACCTCTCTCTGGTCGGCCTGTTGAAAGAAGGACTTGAAATATCACAGCCAGTGAGCATCCAAGTAAACGATGAGACCGAGATTCATATAGTAGCCACGGTAAACTGCTCGAAGGCGCCGCCCAGAGGGCAGCCGTCCATGCTCACCTATGTGAAATACACGGCCGAGACAGATGATTTTCTGGATTCGGGAGAGTTTACTACGACAATCGTTGTCAAGGCCAAGACCATAGCCGAAGATGACGATGACATCGGCCTCGGACCGATCAACAAAACGGTCCTCTTAATCATAGGTCTGGTCCTGCTTTTAATTACCATATTCATGCTTGCTTACCACCAGAAAACAAAAAAGGAGCGGGAGAGGGAAAAGAAAGAAAAAGAAGAGACTGAAAAGAAGAAAGGAAAATCAAAAGGATATAAAGGGAGGCGCAAGAAAAAATGGGTATAGGCTACATGGATAATTAATATATATTATAATGATATATGTAACAACAACCCGTTTTTAACTGAGAGGGGAATGTCGATGATGCTAGGGGTGAGGGACACAGCGAAACATAAGAGGATATTCGTTTTACTAGTCATAGCCAGTTTTACCTTGGTTCTGATACCACATCATGCAGAAGGACAGAGTGGTGGCATCGGTGTGTCCAATGACCCGCCATCCTGGGTTGATATCTATATTCACGACCACAACGGGGCCATTGCGGTGTATGTTTCACTCAAGGACCTGAATGGCTGGAATGATATTTACAACGTAACTCTGGTGGTTCTGGGCGGCAATGGAGACGAAATTTGCAACATCACCTACAAGCAGTATACGGACCTGGATGCGACAATAGCGGTTATCGACTGGGTGGAAACCACAGGCAACTACCTGATAGAGGACGATTCAGGCTATGAGCCCGTGGATATCTATCCCTGGAATCCCGATAATGCGGTGGATTCTATAGGACTCAACGTCACCTTTTCATTGACTCCCTTCTCGGGCGAGACCATAAGGATCACGGCCTATGACATGCAGGAAGCCAAGTGTGGCTACGAGGGCCCCTTCTCCGCGGATTATGAAATTCCGCCATACCTGAAGGACGATGTAGTGGTGCCCATCAGCATATCGGCGGCAGTCGCCTTTGTGGGTGCTTTAATAATCACGATCAGAAGGAGATACAGCAACAAACTAGCGAGGATAATAGAAGGCTCAGAGAAAAAATGATGGTAGATACAGATGGATAGAACATGCCCTATATGCCAGACAGTCACCTACGACGATGAGGAAACCATATGCAGCAACTGCGGAGCAGACATGCCCCCTGTTGAAGATGAGGCCGTAGAGGATGTTGAAGGTAGCATCGAAGAACTGAGCCTGGACCTGAATGGCCTCCTTGACGATGATGAAGAGCCCGTGGCAGACCCTTTGCCAGATATAGATGAATTGACCCCTGACGACACGAGTGCAGAGGAGGAAGAAACCGTAGAGGAAGAAGATACTGGTGACTGGGACACCGGTGCCATAGGCGGTGAGGCCACAGATGAAGATCTCATAGAAGAAGAGGATGAAGAAGAACCTGAGGGACTGGACATCGAGATGGATGAAGGCGAGGAGAAGGAAGAGCCAGACGCCCAGAAAGAAACTGTAGAGGAAGAAGAGATAGTTGAGGAAGTTATCATCGAAGAGGACCAGATGCTTTGTCCGGCATGCGACGTGGTTGTGGAGGATGGATTAGACTCCTGCCCAATCTGTGATGCAGACCTCAGCCACATAAAAAGATGCCCGGCATGCGCCAAGGGTATCGACAAGATAGCCGAGATATGTCCCCACTGCTACACGGACCTGAATACCTTTGAGCCTGAAGCCGAGGAGGAGGAAGAAGAGCCCGTGGTTGAAGAAGAGGACGGGGAAGATGAATCCGAAATCATTGAAGATGAGGAACTGGACGAGGATGGCGAGCCCGAAGAAGAAAAGAAGGATAAGAAGAAGTCCCGGTGGGGGAGAAAATCCAAGAAAGAAGAGGAGCCAGCAGTTGAAGTTGAGCCAGATCTCGACGATGAGTTTATCGAAGAAGTTGATGTTGACGATGTTGATTACGATGATGATGACAAGGATGAGATGAAAGAAGACAAAAAGGAGGAAAAAAGAAAAAAGAGGAGGAGGAAGGAAGAAATAGATGAGATGCTGGAGGAAGAAAAGCAGGAGGGCATCTTCAACTATTACAATCTGAGCCTTATTACCCTCTTTTTCTATATATTTCTGGCTATATTCATCTTAGTGGAATTCATCTTGATAGTGACAAACATAACAAATGCAACATCAGTACCGGCAGTCACCATAAGTTTGGGTGCCGTGTTGGGCAATATATCCAGCATATCTCTGCTCCTCTTCGCACTTATACTGACCATGTGCGATGCTATATTGCATGTGTGGGATAGAAAGATCAACCTCTTACTTTCTCTGATCCCGTCCGGACTGATGGCGGCCGGCCTGGCTTTTGATGCAGCCTACTCCTCCACATTGTTTGGAACGGACCTGCCGATAGTTTTGCTTCTATTCCTGTTATTCTTAATGATATTCCTCGATTTGTTCCTGATATTCTTCAAGTACCCGTTGGTTCTCGAGGACAATGACCGGAGCGAGCTGGAGCTGTTTCTTGAGAAGGAGGAGGAACTGGAAGAGATCCATCAGAAGCTGGAGGAAGAGTACGAGCAGATGATAGAGGAAGAAGAAGAAAAACTCCGCATGAAGGACCAGGAAATCCACGAGATAAAAACAGAACTGGATACATTGTCTGACCAGATCCAGCAGGAAGAGGAAAAGCTCAGAATGAAGGAGGAAGAGGTATCTGCCATACGTGCAGAGCTGGAGCTGAAGACCCAGGAGATGGCCGAGGAAGAGGAAAAGCTCAGAATGAAGGAGCAGGAGATGGAAAGCCTCATCCAGACTGAACTGGAAAAGCGTGCAGAGGACATGATGATGGAGGAGGAAGAGAAACTGCACATGAAGGAAGAGGAATTGATACAGTCAAGGAATGAATTGGATATTCAGAAGAACCTCCTCGATGACAACAGGGAAAAACTCCGAATGAAGGAGCAGGAGATGATGAGCCTCAGGACCGAACTGGAAAATCAGATGAGGCACAGGATGGAAGAAGAAGACCGTTTGAAGCTCAAGGAGGCGGCAACCAAGATGCTGGACCGGGGCAAGCAGAAGCGTGTTCTGTTCCCATTCACGGCCATGGTCGGCCAGGAAAAGATGAAAAAGGCCTTGACCCTCAATGCCATCTATCCGGAAATAGGCGGAGTTCTTATCCGGGGCCAGAAAGGAACCGGAAAATCCGTTTCTGTAAGAGGACTGGCAGAGGTCCTGCCTGATATTGAGGTCACTGGCTGTAAGTTCAACTGCGACCCCAAGGACGAGGATAAATTCTGCACAGAGTGCGCCGCGAGGCACAAGGCCGGAAACCTACCCACCCACGAGAGACAGGTCCAGGTGGTTGACCTCCCTCTTAACGTTACAGAGGACAGGCTGGTAGGAAGCATCGACATAGAAAAGGTCTTGACCGAGGGTGTTAAATCCTTCGAACCCGGCATACTGGCCGAGGCCCATAGGGGTATTCTCTACGTGGATGAGATCAACCTGCTGGATGATTACATAGTTGATATTCTGCTTGATGCGGCTTCATCTGGCATTGTTACCATTGAGCGTGAGGGAATCAGCCTGAGCCATGAGTCAAAATTCATCATCGTCGGAAGCATGAACCCGGAGGAGGGAGAGCTTCGGCCGCAGATACTCGATAGGATCGCCCTTCAGACCGATGTCATCGGGATAAAGGATGTAGCCAAGAGAATTGACATAGTCAGGCGCAGGGAAGAGTTCACGGCGGATGCGGAGGGCTTCAGGGAAAAGTATGAAGCATCCAGGGCGGAACTGGTCGACAAGATAGAACGTGCCAATGAACTGCTTCCGAAGGTGACGACACCACAGAGAATGTTCAAACTGATAGCCCAGATATGCCTGGACTTCAATGTCGACGG
>JAGLSY010000007.1 GCA_023135545.1 Thermoplasmata archaeon
TCTATCAGGATGAGTATCTCCTTCTGGGACAGGCCGCGGGCAACCCCGTATGACCTGAGCTCGTCTATGCCCATTGTCAGGACGCATCTGGAGGTAGAGCCGTTCAGGAGCCTGGCTATTCTTACCCGGCCGTAGCGGCCACTCATCTCGCTGACACACCTGAGTATGGTGAGGGAAAGGCTGTCGATGTCCTGGCGTCCAGGAACTCCGCACAACCCGTGCACCTCCAAGAATCTCAGGGAAAGGTACTGGCCGTCGTCGGTCGTGGCAATGAGCTCTATCTCGGAATCCACCATGTTCCTTGACATGGATGTCTCCGCATTCTCTCCGATGTAACAGATGGGTCGTATACCCTGGCTCAGGTTCTGCACGATGACGCTCCCGTCGGGGCGGATCAGTGCGAGCATCTCTCCTGCGAATTCCTTGGACACGTCCTCGTTGTGGTAGTCGCCCTGGGCGGACCCTATCACCACGATGGTCTGCAGGTTTGTGCTTTTGGTTTCGTTCTCTATGCTGGCGTTTGTGTTTTCGTTTGTATTTTCGTTTTCGGTTTTCATTATATCACCGTTTGTACTTCCTATGGAAGTTGGCTTCACTTTGTTCGAAGCTTGAGACCGAATCCGTGCCTAGACTACTTAATAAAAGAGAATACATCTATCCTAAAAGTAGGAAATCAAGCAACCAATTAACATCACTAAGCTGAGCAGAAATAGAAAACATCGCAGCGGGGGTCCCAGTAGTTGCCAGCATGGGTCTCAGTGTTTATCAACGTGGTGGGGGCGGAAGGAGGGGGAAATCTAGAATTGGGGGGTTATAATACTAAAAAGAAATTAGTTATCGTCGCTTATTCTTTCCTTGAAAAGCCTGAACAATATCTTTGCGCCGTCAGTGAAGGAATTGAGCTTTGGCTTGTTTGGTCGACATCCGTAGTAGATGGGAATCTCACCCACCTTGAAGCCGTGCTTGATGCACTTCGCATACATCTCTGCCTCTATGTCAAAGTCGTCAGCATTCAGGTCCAGGCTGTCAATTACCTCGTCCTTGAAACCCCACAGGCCTGTGCACACATCGGATACCTTGTGCCCATTGGGAAAGAGAAGATTGGCTGTCATGCTTATTGCCCTGTTTCCCACGTAGTTGAGCGTGGACATGGCACCCTTTTTCACAGAGCCGTTCAATCTTGAGCCGAGTATTACGTCATATCCGTTCTCGAGAAGTGGAAGCATGGTTAAAATCTCTCTCGGATGATACGTGTTATCGGCATCCAGCATGAAAAGGAATTTGCCCTCGAAGGATTCAAAAGCGGCCTGGATAGCATCGCCTTTTCCGAAGCCTGGCTGCTTGAGAAGCCTGGCACCCTTTGATTCTGCTATCTCGCCAGTGAAATCCGTGCTGTGACCATCCACTACCATGATGTTAATATCATAACCTCTTGCCCTGATCTGGCTCAGGGGAATGTTATCTATTACAGCGCCTATGGTCTCGGCCTCATTCAAAGCTGGTAATAGAATACAGATAGTTTTACCGTGCATATATTTCCATCCCATTTTGCCCCATAATTGTAATTGTATATAAAGCTATCTATAAAAAAATAACTGTTCAGCATTAAATAATGAAGTGAAAATATGTAAAATTATCATGTTACAGATGTGCTTTTTCTATATTTGAATGGTAATGGCGGTGTTGCCCTTAAATTCTACAGATGAAGATGCTAACTCAGAAAACATCAATTGTATGAAAGCCTCTTAATCAGAGTTTAGAGGAAACGCCGGTAATGGCATAAGATTTATATAGGGAGACGCATATTACATTTTATTAGGTTTACAACATAAGGTTGTTAACCTGAGGTTAATATATGAATGATATGGATCTTGACACAATATTGGCTGTAGTCAGCAACCCGGTGCGCCGGAGCATCCTTAGAAAGCTTGCCAGGGAGATGCACTACCCCCTTCAGTTATCCAGAGAACTCAACATCAGCCAGCAGTCCATAATGAAACATCTGAAGGTGTTGGAAGACAATAATCTTGTGATGGTTGTTGTCCAGAAAAGCGGCACCGGTGGGCCCCCTAGAAAGTACTATGTTTCCACCGGGCGGTTTTCGATAGTGATCGACATAGCACCCAGTGTTTTCAACGAGGAAATCAGAGTGTTCGAGATCGTTGTTGAGGAGGGTGCCCTGCCTGCCTCAAGGGAAGAAATGGATTCTGGGGAACTGGCCGCCAAGAAGGGTAAGTTGATGGAGCTGGCCACAGAGATTGATGAGATCAACCAGAAACTTCATGATGTTGAGGAGGAAAGACGCGGGCTCATGCAGGAAAAGGAGAGAAGAATGAAAGAGGTCTACGAATTGCTGGAACTTCTCTGTGAGGGATATGAGGAGAGGAAGGTGCTGAGGTATATCCTGGAAGAGGACAATATCTCCATCGGAAGGATGAGCGAGATGCTGAACATGAGGGAGATGGACATAGAAAGCATCATGAGGCGGCTTGAGGACCTGGGATTGCTGGAGCTGCACAGGAAGATAATTTACATGTGAAGGAGGGAGTTGATGAAAAAGAAAGATAAAGATGAGAAAAACAATGTGCC
>JAGLSY010000070.1 GCA_023135545.1 Thermoplasmata archaeon
ATTTCCGCCGCAAGCATGGCCCTGCCTCACAGGATGAGGAGAAGGACAATGGAAGATGAAGAGGAATTCAGCGAGGAGATGCTGAGAAGGCTTGTCGACAAGCGGGAAGCAGAGTTAGATTAGACAGGTGATTATCATAACAGATGATGGCCAGAATGGATTTGAAGAGAAAACACAACCCAAGAGAGTGGTCTTTCCATTCAGCGGCATAGTGGGCCAGGATGTTTTGAAGAAGGCACTTTTACTAAACATCGTCAACCCCAACGTTGGTGGGGTTCTCATACGGGGTGAGAAAGGCACCGGTAAGTCCATCGCCGTGAGGGCACTCGTCGATATCCTACCCGAGATACTGGTTGTCAAGGGCTGCAAGTTGAACTGCCATCCCAAGGACCCGGAAAAGTACTGCACGGAATGCAAGGCCAAGGCAGAAAAGGACGAGATCGAAGAGAATTGGGTGCCCATCAGCATAGTTGACCTCCCCCTCAACATCACGGAAGATAGGCTTGTGGGGAGCATCGACATAGAAAAGGTGCTGTCCCAGGGTATCAAGGCCTTCGAGCCCGGGCTTCTGGCAGAGGCCCACAGGGGCATTCTCTACGTGGATGAGATCAACCTGCTGGAAGACAACATCGTGGATGTATTGCTGGATGCCGCGGCCATGGGCGTCGTTACCGTCGAGAGAGAGGGAATCAGCCTCAGTTTTCCATCAAAGTTCATCCTCATAGGAAGCATGAATCCCGAAGAAGGAGAATTGAGACCCCAGCTCCTGGACAGGCTGGCCCTGCAGGCCGAGGTGAAGGGAATACACGATGTGGATAAGAGGGTTGAAATCATCAAGAGGACCAAGGAATTCTCCATGGACCCATGGCTCTTCAGGGAGGGGTTCAAGGACGGACTTGCCAACCTCAAAAAAAGGATTGTGACTGCCAGGAAGAAGCTTCCCCAGGTGAAAACCCCTGACCACATCCTGTCGATAATCACCAGGCTGGGCATAGATTTCAACATCGACGGCCACAGGGGCGATATCATCATAGAAAGGACCGCAAGAACCAACGCGGCCTTTGAGGAGCGGGATGAGGCCACTGCGGATGATGTCATCGTGGCTGCCGAAATGGCCCTTCCCCACAGGATGAGAAAACAGCCTTTTGAAGAGGAAAGTTTCAGCGTGGAAGTACTGAGGCGGCTGGTAAGGAAATATGAGGAAGAATAGAACTACTGGCTATTCGGAATAAATCAAGCCAACTTCCACTTGACACCGTCTGCCGTATCTTCCAGCACGACGCCCATGTCCTTCAGTTTGTCTCTGATCTGGTCAGCCAATTCGAAATCCTTCTTGGCCCTGGCATCCTGCCTTAACTCTATCATTACCTGAATCTGCTGATCGGTCAGCCCGCCATCAAGACTCTTGGCATCCCGGAATATCGTGAGCCGGTCATTGAATTCTTCGAAAGCACGTATGATGGCCTCGATGCTTTCTCTGCTCGACTTCTCACCCTCCAGATACTTGTTGACATCCTTCGAAAAGTCGAAGATAGAGGCTATCGCATCCCTCGTGTTGAAGTCGTTGTCCATTGCAGCGTCAAAATTCTCGATGGCCTTTTTGGCAACATCCGCGAAGCCATCATCCGATGCGTCAACCGATCTATCAACCATGCCCCGCACATTGTCCAGCGTGTTCTGGAGTCTCTCCAGGGACCGGCTTGCCTCGTCCAGGGCCTTGTCATTGAAATCGATGATTTTCTTGTACTGGGTGTTGAGCAGGAAGAAGCGAATCACAAGCGGGTCGTACTGCTTCAGGGCATCCTTGATCGTGAAGAAATTGCAGAGGGATTTGGACATCTTGTCGTCGCCGACGTTCATCAACCCGCCGTGGAGCCAGTACTTGACGAACGGTTTGCCGGTCAGGGCCTCGGATTGCAAGATCTCGTTCTCGTGATGCGGGAAAACCAGCTCGGTACCTCCTCCGTGAACATCGAATGTCTCACCCAGGTACTTCATCGACATCACAGAACACTCGATGTGCCACCCGGGACGTCCCTCGCTCCAGGGCGACTCCCAGAAGGGCTCACCCTCCTTCTTGGCCTTCCATAATGTGAAGTCCATGGGGTTCCTTTTCTTGTCATCCACATCGATTCTGGCACCGGCCTGCATATCCTCGAGCTTCCTATTAGACAGCTGGCCGTAGTTCTCGACCTTATCAACTGCGAAGTAAACATCGCCTCCGGACTCGTAAGCAAATCCGTTCCCGATGAGCTTTTCAATCGCCTGGATTATCTCAGCCATATGCTCGCTGGCTATAGGATAAATGTCTGCTTTTCTGACACCGAGCGCGCCCATATCCTTGAAATATTCATCTATATATTTATCGGCCAGCTCCTTCAGGGGAATGTCCAGTTCGATGGCCCTCTCTATACAATGGTCCTCGATGTCCGTGAAATTTATGGCGTATTTTACTTTGTAACCCTTCTTTTCGATATGCCGTCGAATGACATCGAATGTAACCGCCGCCTTGGCATGGCCCATGTGGGAATCATCATAGGTGTTGATACCGCATACGTACATTCCCACCTCATTCTCATTAATGGGCACGAATTCCTCCAGCTTGCCGGACAACGTGTTGTGGACCATGAGAGTCATGTTATCATCACCAAATCGTATCTAATTGGCCTAAACCCCATCTTTCTTAAATCTTTTGTGATTGCCAGACAACGATAGGTATTTATCTTTAATTTCCTCTCATGGTCTTATATGACTGATGATATCAAGCTTCAAGTCGCCCTCGACCTCATACAGGGCCAGCGTGCCCTTCAGATAGCCAAGGAGGCAGTCGCCGGTGGGGCACACTGGATTGAGGCTGGGACCCCTCTCATAAAAAGCGAGGGCATGGATATAATAAGGCAGCTGAAAGCCAGTTTTCCGGACAATATCATAGTTGCAGACATGAAGACCATGGATGTCGGGGGCCTGGAAGTTGAAATGGCGACCAGGTCTGGCGCGGATGTTGTTGCGGTCATGGGAATCTCCGATGACGGGACCATCACCGAGGCCGTGAAATCCGCCAGCCAGTATGGTTCGAAGATCATGGTCGACCTCATGAGCATTGAGAATCCGGAGGTCAGGGTGAAAGAGCTGGAGGGGTTCGGCGTGGATATTCTATGTGTTCATGTCAGCATTGACCACCAGATGCGCGGCGGCAAGCCCTTTGATATTATCAAGGATCTTTCCAGGATCACCGAACTGCCGATCGCGGTTGCCGGCGGCATCAACTCGGAAACCGCTCCGGAGGCCATAAGGAATGGTGCGTCCATCATAATTGTCGGAGGGGCGATAATCAAAGCCCGGGATGTGACAGCGGCCACAAGACATATCGTCGAATCCATTAACACATTGGAACCGGCAGAAACCCCCCTGTTTAAAAAATATGACGAGGGCCAGATAAGAGAGGCGCTTGAGAAAGTATCGACACCAAACATTGCGGATGCCATGCACAGGGAGGGTGCCATGTTCGAGATAAGGCCCTTCGTAAACAAGGGAAGGAAGATGATAGGCAGGGCGCTCACTGTCAGAACCATGGATGGCGACTGGGCAAAGCCTGTCGAAGCAATTGACCTGGCTGGCGAGGGGGATATCATTGTCATTGATGCCGGTAGAGGAAACATCGCGGTATGGGGCGAGCTGGCCTCATGCAGCTGCAAGGAAAAGAAAATATCGGGCGTCGTCATTGACGGAGCCATCAGGGACGTGGATGCCATTCTCGAGATGGACTTTCCGGCTTTTGCCAGGCATTCCAGAGCGTGCGCCGGCGAGCCGAAGGGGTACGGCGAGATAGGCTGTGATATAGTTTGCGGCGGCCAGAAGGTGAAGAACGGCGACTGGCTCGTCGGTGATGAAACAGGCGTTATCGTCATCCCCGCAAGATCGGCCGTCGAGATTGCCAACAGGGCACTGGATGTTTTCGAGAGAGAAAACAGGATTAGAGAGGAAATCCAGAGAGGAAGTACATTGTCCAAGGTGCTTGAGCTATCAAAGTGGGAAAAGTCTGGATGAGTTGACCCTTGTTTTCCGAATTTTTACTCTACAAAAATATAATAGCATTGAAATCCATATCTCAATTAGATGAAGTTCGTGAGAATCTCCAAGATGGAATTCGATAAGATCAGAGGATTGTATGAGAGTGTGATGTCTCACGCCTGCCATGGCCTTTTTTTCAGGGAAGGCTTTGCCTTCGGGGAGATTATCGCCCAGATAGCCAGGGCCGACGGTGGGGATTACTACATGACCGCAGGAAGGCTGATCAAGGGGAGGGGATGGGTTGAAACAATCGAGTTCGATGGGATGAGCGTCATGGCCACTGGCTCAATGGAAGCGTCTGAGGAAGCGACGGATGTCACCTGCCACAGGATAAGAGGCATGCTAAAGGCGGTTTACGAGATGGAATCCAAAAAAAATATGGTCTGCTTCGAGGATGAGTGCCAGAGCCTGGGAGCCGAGAGCTGTAAATTCAGAATGGTGGAGATGAAGTCAAAGGAAAATGAAGGGGGCAGTGATTAGGCCGCCTCATCTTCATCATCCGAGTTCCTGTCCCACATTTCTTCATCTGTGTAGACATCGTAGGCATTGACCACTTCCTCTTCTTCCGGACCCCTGGACAATTTTATAATGTAATCCCTATTTAAAACCCAGTAGTGGATTCTCCACCTCTTCCCTTTCTTCAAAGTTGCTTCTTCGTTGTCTGTTTTGAGAAGGCCTTCGTTCTCGAGCTGGTAAAAGATATCACGGTCGCGGGCGGTCAGCTTGTTGTCGATAATCACCTCTCTAAACCCGAAAAAACTCATTATGTGATTTGCCATCAGGTCAACCTCGTCTTCGGTCATTTCGGTCCCCAGCGTTTTGGATATGGCCACTTTCATATCCTCAATCGTCACAATAGCCAAGCTGCCCCTCCATGCAGATGTTGTAATGGCATGTTCTGATAAAATAGTATCTATTTCAGAATTTTTGACCTGTCAGCCGCTCGTAGAGATTCCCGTAAAGGGCACTGGTCTCGGCTATCATCTCCGGTGTGAGGGGAGGAATGTCCGGCTCGGTTCTTTCCTCCTCCCTCGCATTCAACAGCTCATCATAATATCCGGTCTCGGCGTAGTACTTCCTTACGAATTCCTTGCTGAGATTGATGAGCTCGCCCTTCTCATACTCCTCCATCTCCCAAAACCTATCCTCATCGGCTGTTCCAAAGGTGTCGATGAGCATTATGCTGCCAGCATCGTCGATTCCGAACTCCTTCTTGCCGTCAACATGTATCAGCCCCCTCTTCCCGGCCTCTTCGCCGATCACGGAGTCAATCTGCAGGATGTAATCGTAGATTATTTTCAACTCATCTTCTCTCATACCGAAGCCGTCAATTGCCTCGTCAACGGTGATGGGGCGGTCATATTCCTCGAACTTGGTGGTGATCTCTATGAAGGGCATGGGAATCTTCTGGCCGTATACGGGCTCATCCTCGATGCCCAGCACTCCCTTGTCGACCTTTCCCTTCTCGAGCCGCTTCCACATAGAACCGGCTAGATAATGGCGGCATATGAATTCGAGAGGTATGATACATCCCTTTCTTTCATCCCCTTCCAGACCCTTTAAGGTGGTAACCTTGTTGACCCTCCGGACCAGCATCTCGTTGGGTGATGTGGCCCTGATGAAATGGCTGTTGATGTTCATCCCCTTTATTATGTTGAACCAGTGCTCCGAGGTCCGGCAAAGGCTTTCCCCCTTCCTGGGAATCATGGATGGTATGATCTTGTCAAAGACCGATATCTGGTCAGTGAACCTGAACCTCAAAACGTCCGGCTCGTGTTCGTAAACTTCCTTAACCTTGCCCCTTGCAATCAATGTCATGATAATCAGAGCGAGGGTATGGATTTTAAGACATAATCCTTTTGGTCAATTGAGGTGTTTTTCGCACTTTCCGATAAGTATAAATTGCAGTTTCGACAATTATAAGAAGTGATTAGAGATATGGATTGGTATATAGGAAGTGAATGAATGACAGACACAGATTACACAAGGTTATTTTCAAAGCGAGCACAGGGAATGAAAGCCTCTGAGATAAGAGAACTGCTGAAGATCACCCAGAACAAGGAAATTATATCCTTTGCAGGGGGACTACCCAGCCCGGAAGCCTTCCCGATAGAGGATGTGAAGAATATCTGCAACAAGGTGCTGGATGAGGATGGGGCGAATGCCCTTCAATACTGTGCCACGGAGGGAGTTACCAAGTTGAGGGAGGCTATTGCCCAGAGAATGAACAATCAGGGGATGGACGTGACCTACAAGAACATCCTGATCACCACCGGCGCCCAACAGGGACTGGACCTTATAGGCAAGACATTCCTTAACACCGGAGACATCGTCATAGTTGGCGCACCGACCTACCTTGGCGGAACAAACGCATTCAACTCGTACATGGCGAAGATGGAGAGCATACCCTTGGATAACGAGGGCATGAGCCCGGATCTTCTTGAGGAGAAGCTAAACAAGTTGAACCTCCACGGCAGCAACCCCAAACTGCTGTATATTATCCCATCATTCCAAAACCCATCCGGTGTGACCCTTACGCAGAGCAGACGAAAGAAGATACTGGACATAGCCCATGAATATGATGTTTTGATAATTGAGGACAATCCTTACTCCAAACTTAGGTATGATGGCAAGGAGAACAGCACGATATATTCGATGGACAAGGAGAACAGCACAATCTACCTTGGCACATTCTCCAAGGTCTTATCACCTGGGCTCAGAATCGCCTGGACCATCGCCCCCCAGCAGTTGATGAACAAGCTCATTATCACAAAGCAGGCCTCAGACCTCTGCACCAGCACCTTCGGGCAGTACTTGGCCTACGAATATCTGGCGCAGGGATTGATTGACATCCACATTGAAAAAATCAAAGATTTATACAGGAAAAAGAGGGATACCATGCTGGCCGCCCTGGATAAATACTTCCCCCAGGGAGCGACCTGGACAAAGCCGGAAGGCGGCATGTTCATATGGGTAACTCTTCCGGAATATATTGACACTGGCCAGATGATCGAGCGTGCCATAGAGAACAAGGTGGCTTACGTTATAGGCGCGGCCTTCCATGCGGACAGGAGCGGAAAGAACTGCATGAGACTTAATTACACCTACTCATCAATTGACAAAATTGATGAAGGTATCAGGAAACTGGCCATGACAATCGAGAACGAGATAGAGATGCACAAGAAGAAGGACGAGAGCCCATACAAACTTGATGAAGATGGTTTAATTACTGGAGTCTGAAGAGCCACCTTATTGGAATTCACATTCAAAATGCCATATGCAATATCAATTTAGCATTTCCTCTTCGTGATTGCTAGCTACGGCTTGCTCGGGCATCTCCGGCATTTTTTGTAACTTATTCCAGAGGAACCACAGAGAAATTATTATCAGCGCCAGCGAGGTTGTTCCGATCATCATTATCAATTCAAATGGGCCGTATTTGGAAACAAGCAAGGCCGCTACATAGGAGAAAAAACCCAGGCACACTGCCAGAACAAGATGCAAATGCCCCTTCCGAGCCCCTTCCGACAAGCAAACACCTATTCACTGATGACTCTGG
>JAGLSY010000071.1 GCA_023135545.1 Thermoplasmata archaeon
AAGAAGCTGGGCGGCCTCCAGGACAGGGTGATCCAGGCCAGAGCGGTTCAGATACACACGGCTAAGGGCCCGGTCAACGGCGTGATAGGAATAAACGCACCCCATCTCATGCTGGACCCGGCCGACAAGGACAAGATAATAACCTGGGACAAGCTCTGTATAGACCTGGGTACACGGAGCAGGGAGGAAACAGAAAAACTCGGCATCAAGCTACTCCAGCCAATAACCCTGAAGAAGGACTTTTTCACAATGAACAAGAAATATGTGGTGTCCAGGAGTTTGGATAACAGAGCCGGGGTTACCGGCCTGCTGGAAACCTTCAGGCAGATCGATGAAAAGAAGCTGAAGACCGAGGTTATATTTGTCTGGGGAGTGCAGGAAGAAATCGGCCTCAGAGGAGCCAGGGTAATATCCAATCGAATACCTCTGGACTACGCGATACCGGTGGACACCTACTCTACCACCGACTCTCCGGGACTGGGGGATTTCTTCGAGCCAGTGTATCTCGGAAAGGGCCCTGTATTGAGGATGGTGGATGCCAGGGTTGTGGCGACACCCAGCCTGGGTGAGAAACTCGCAAAGGTTGCGTCCAAGAACAAGATACCATTCCAGTACGGGGTAACAGGCGGCAGCACAGATGGCATGGCCCTGCAGGAGTCAGGAGCCGCCACGATGCCGATAGGAATTCCCATGAGGTATTCCCACAGCTCGGTGGAGGTCATTCATCTGGATGACCTTAGCAACCTGACAAAGTTGCTTAAGGCGGCGATTTACACGTTGTCTGGATGATACCCAAATCTATCTTGCTGGCTTTTATCTTTACCCACCTTCCGCCCCCACCATGCTATCACATCAATAACACCCATAATAGCAGATACTGGGACCCCCGCCGGCTCTTTACTGGGGCCCTCTTTTTTTGAACAGGCCAGTCTCTCATAGATATTAAATACCCCTCGTTATATGTCCGAGATGGTAATTAACGTGGGTTACAAGAAACCAGAAGAGGGAGATGGGGAGCACATCCGTTCCCCGATGCCCAAGAAGATGAAACGAGAGATGTTCGCCATAGCCGACCAGCTCCTAGGAGCCTCCAAGATAAGGGTAGTATGCGCGGACGGCGAATCCAGGATGGGCAGGATAAGGGGGAAGCTGAAGAAGAGGATGTGGATCAGAGAGGGCGATTTACTCATCATCAGGCCCTGGGAGTTTCAGGACGAGAAGTGTGACGTGATGTATCGCTACACGAGAACCCAGGCGTCCAACCTGGCCAGAAGGGGAGTCATACCAGAGAGCATAAATGTTTTTTAGAGCCGGTGGAATATCATGGCGTTTTCCGAGAAGAAAAGATTGCAGTTAGAATCCAAAATCATGTCCTACAAATTCAGGGACAAGGATGCCGACCAGCGAAAAACATATGATGAGGTTTTCGACGAGAAAACCCTTCTGACAATATACAGGCTTATGACATCAGGCATCATCGACATTCTTGACTTTCCGCTGGCCACCGGCAAAGAGGGAAATGTATTCAGGGCCAACACAGCCGATGGAAAACTTCTGGCAGTCAAGATATATCGTGTATCGAATTCAACATTCAAAAACATCCAGAAATACATAACGGGCGACCGTCGCTTCAGCAAGGTGGGCAAGAACCATCGCCGGGGCATCTACATGTGGGCCCAGAAGGAATACCGCAATTTGGAGAGGATGCACGGGAAGGGAATATCTGTTCCCAAGCCAGTCAAATGCCAAGACAACGTGGTTGTGATGGAATATGTGGGCACGGAGGATACGCCGGCTAGACATCTCAAGGACGTGGAGATCGAAGACCCCCAAACTCTATTCGACAATATTATCGGCCAGATGAAAGTCATGTACCTGGACGCTGGCTTGGTTCATGCGGACCTGAGCGAGTACAATATTTTGATGAGAGATAGTCAACTAGGCCCGGCTGCAGATAAAACCTCCAACTCAACGAGGGGTCAAACCCCCACCTCGACGACAGGTCAGGCAGTTCCGCCCAATCATTCCATGGCCCAGGAGCCGGTAATAATTGATGTCGGTCAGGCTGTTTTGACCAACCATCCGATGGCCCAGGAATTCCTGGTTAGGGACATAAATAATATATGCCACTTCTTTAATAAACATGGTGTAGAAACCGACAAGAATGAGCTACTAACCATGATAAGAGGTGATGAATGATGCTGTTCGTCCGGATGCCCAAGGAAAGGGTGGCAGTGCTGATAGGCCATGACGGCAAGGTCAAGAAACAGATAGAGAAACTGGCCAGTGTGAAAATAAACGTGGAATCCAAGTCCGGGGATGTTGCCATATCATTCAAGGGAAATGACACCAATTTCAAGGCACTGGCTGCCAGGGATATTGTGAAAGCCATTGCCAGAGGATTCTCACCCAACAGGGCCATGTGCCTTTTCGATGATGACAATTATCTGGAACTGCTGGATGTCAGGGATTATGCCGGAAAGAGCCATAAGCACAATCGAAGAATCAGGGCCAGACTCATAGGAACCAAGGGCAAGACCAGGCACCTGATAGAGGAACTATCGGGTGCGGAGATGAGCATCTACGGAAACACGGTGGGCCTCATAGGAGATGTTCACTCGCTGGATGCGGCCAAGAGGGCTACCCAGATGCTTCTCGAGGGAAGCGAGCACTCCGCTGTTTACAGATTCCTGGAAGGAAGAAGAAGGGAAATGAAATTCATGGAAATGGGGATGCAGTAATATCCGTAAAGGATATTCGATAACATCCTGAAAATAATGTCTGGTGGGTCCCCAAATAGCCACAATCAGGGAAATTATTGATATCACAGGCCATTCATATCCCATCAGTTTCTGAAGCCAGTTGGCCCGGATGATATTGATAAAATAGAGGTATAAAATGAACAAGCCAGTTGTTTCAATAGCCAAATGTAAAAATTACGAACCGGACGAGGTAGCAAAGGCTGTAAAAGCCTCACTCGCTCACCTGGAAGGCATCTCGAGTTTTGTCAAGCCAGGAGATAAGGTATTTGTCAAAATCAATTTACTAATGGCATCGAAGCCGGACGAGGCGGTCACAACCCACCCCTCAGTGATAAACGCAGTTGTCAAGATATTAGAGGAGGCTGGCTGCAAGGTCATTGTCGGAGACAGCCCCGGAGGTCCGGCAACAAGGGGAAGGCTGGAGCGGGCCTATAGAAGGTCCGGAATCATCGGGGCCCTGGAAGGCACAAATGCCGAGCTCTACCGCGGCTTTGACGGCATCCGGATGCCCTGTCCAGATGGCAAATTGATAAAATCCTTCGAGGTTTTGGACATCGTGCCACAAGTGGACAAGATAATAACACTCCCCAAGCTCAAGACCCACATGCTAACGGGCTTCACCGGAGCCACGAAAATTTGCTACGGATTTGTGCCAGGCATGGTCAAGGCCACTTACCACTCGACCCTGCCGGACCCGGAAGATTTCTCGGACATGCTACTTGACCTCACCGAGTTGATAAATCCAACACTGACCATCATGGACGGAGTTGTCGGGATGGAGGGGAAGGGACCGTCCGGTGGCAACCCGAAACATGTGGGAGCCATAATAGCCAGCACAGACAATGCCGCCCTGGACATGACAGCGGCCAGACTAGTCAATCTGGAGCCAAAGGACTTAACAATTCTCAGAACCGCGATGAAGAGGAAACTTGTCTCGGGAAATCAGAATGATATCGAAGTGGTCGGGGACACCCTAGATAATTTCTCCCAAATTAGCTTTGAGCCAGCCATCAGAAAGAAGAAAAGAGGAATCAGAATTCCGAGGCCCATCCGCAGATTCCTTGTCAAGAGGTACATGAGCCAGCCGGTACCCTTGAAAGCCAGATGCAACGGGTGCGGTGACTGCATGCGCGCGTGTCCGAGGCAGTGCATTCAAATAATTGACAAACTGGCCGTGATGGATTATGACAAGTGCATCAGGTGCTTCTGCTGCCATGAGCTGTGTCCGGAAAGGGCTATTGACATTGAATAAAAATAAAAAGCGAGCGCGAAGGGATTCGAACCCTTGACTTACAGCTTAGGAGGCTGTCGCCATATCCTGGCTAGGCCACGCGCCCTTTTATCTACAGCATCCTGTAAACCAATTTTATATTTAACCGTTCCACCAACCACACAGCCAAAAAGGTTTTATCTATTGGCCATTTCTCGGCATTGCAACATGGGCTCATAGATCAGCCTGGAAGATCGCCTGCTTTGCAAGCAGGAGGTCTCGGGTTCAAATCCCGATGAGTCCATCAATCTTTTTTTAAGATAACCCAGAGCAAAACGAAAAAGATTTTCGGCAAGACTTGAAGCGTTACAATTACCAGTGATAACTTCAGGTCGCAGCCTTCAAGCTTCCGTAGGAAGGTTGAATTGTCAGTATTTTCTTTTTTAATTTTTGTCGTGCTGGGCCTGTCCGCCATGCCCCATCATCGGCCCCTTCTGGCTTCCTAGCTTTCCCTGGCTCATCTTTTCGACCTTCGCCATCTCTTCCTGGGCTGTCTTGACCGCCTCGTCAGATATCTCACCTGCCGATTGGTGGGAATAATAGGTATTGTAAAGGGCCTTGTATCGACCACCCAGCTCCATCAGCTCGTCATGGGAGCCCTGCTCGACCAGCGAGCCCTTCTCAAAGACCAGAATCTTGGACGCATTGGCGATGGTCGTCAACCTGTGGGCGATGACCACCGTGGTCCTTTTCGAGAAAAGCTTGTCCTGAGCGTCCTGGACCAGGGATTCAGAATAGGCATCCAGGCGACTGGTGGCCTCGTCAAGGATGAGTATCCGGGGCTTTGCCAACATGGTCCTTGCTATGGATATCATCTGGACCTGCCCCGCACTTAGATTTTTCCCCTCCTCGATTATGATCGATGAATAACCATCTGGTAGAACATCGATGAACTCGTGGGCTCCGATCAACTTGCTCATCGCCACGACCTCGTCATCAGTGGCCGTTGGCCTTCCATATCTGATATTTTCCATCACCGTCCCATCGAAGAGGTATGGTTCCTGGGCTATGAGGGCCAGGTTATCATGGAGGGAATCCAGGGTGATATCTCTCAGGTCCTGGCCGCCTATTTTAATATTCCCTTTCTGCGGATCGTAGAATCGGTTCAGGAGAGCAGCAATGGTACTTTTACCAGCGCCAGTGTGGCCCACAACGGCCACCATTTCACCAGGCCCTATCCTGAAATCGACATCCTTCAATACCTCGGCCCCCTCCATGTATGAGAAGGAAACCCCCTCAAACTCTATTCCATCGCTATCCGGCCTCAGCGGAACGGCCCCCTCGGTATCCTTGACAGTGGGTTCTGTTTCCAGAACGTCCATCAATCTGTCCATCGAGGCCAATGAGGCCTGGAACATGGTGGCATTCATACTCAGCATCAGAAGGGGGTGGAAGAATCGCTGGATAAGGATGGTTCCCAGGAATACCTGTCCAAGGGTTAGGGCAGGGTCATTTCCTATGGCCAGGCCACCGCCTACGAAGAGGATGAGCGACATGACCGCTATACCAGTTGCCCTCACCATCGGCTGCATGATGGTCATCAGCATCATGAAGTTGAAACCATGGCGATACGACTCTTGATTCAGCTCGCTAAGAATGGCGGCGGTCTCCTTTTCTCTGTTAAAGGCCTTGGCCACATGAACCCCTCCAAGGTTCTCGGCTATCTGGCCCGATACCTTTCCTGCCGCACGTTGAGTGGCCAGCATGATGCGCTGACCCACCGTTCCGAACAAGACGACTATCGATATGACCACCGGTATGACCACCAGGGCGGCCATTGCCACGAAGGGTGAGGCCATCCACATCAGGATGAAGGTGGCGATTACAAGAAGAACCTGGCTCGCCAGATCTATGATGATCTGTATGCCCATTGCCAGAGAGTCGGTATCCGATGTCACCCGAGAAGTCACATCACCGCTCTGCTCACCTTTATGATATGATAGGTCAGCCCTGATCAGCCTGTCATAGACATCTTGCTGAAGTGACTGGACGAACCCTGCCTGTGCCCCGGAAAGGATCCAGGTATTGATCGAGCCAAAGATCCAGCTGGCAATCTTCAACCCCGTGTAAAGCAAGGCCAACAATATGATTCCATCCATCTCTGTTCCAGGCTCCAGCACAAGGTCAATCCCCCATGAAAGTACCAGCGGGTCAATTGCCATGAAAATGGTGGCTATCACAGACAGGCATGCACCAAGATAGATGATACGACGGAACCTGCCCAGATAACCGAACATGCTGCGAATCAGAACGCCCAGGGGCCTGCTCCTCACATGCTTCTCGGCGGCCAATGCTCCCGGACCTCCATGCCGAGCCATCAGGCATCCCTCCCGACAGCATCACGGTCAAAGTATCTCTCAGCACCTGGCAGCCTCCTGTAAATCCTCTTGTAATGCTCCGAGGACCTGAGCAACTCCTCATGACTCCCCACTGCCGCCACCATGCCCTTGTCCATGATTATGACCATATCGGCCTCCAACAGGGTCCTCAGCCTCTGTGTGACTGTGATGCTCGTTCTGCCTGTCATGACCTCGTCCAGTGCTTTCCGCAGGTGGAACTCGGTCCTCGCATCTATGGCGCTCACAGAATCATCAAGCAGCAGTATCTTCGGGTCCTGAAGCAGTGTCCTGGCAATTGCCAGTCTTTGCCTTTGCCCCCCGCTCAGTGTCATGCCCCTCTCCCCTATGACCGTGTCATATTTTTCATCGAGTTCATTGATAAACTCGATGGCCTGAGCCCTTGTAGCGGCTGTAACAACATCGTCCATTGTGGCATTCACCTTCCCAAAGGCGATATTGTCTTTCACGCTTCTTCTGAACAAGAAAACATTCTGCTCCACCAGACCAACTGCGGCCCGCGCATCCTTGGTGCGCACCCTACCGAGGTCACTGCCTCCAATTAATATCTTACCATCAGTGGGGTCATAGAGCCTGAGCAACAACTTCAGTATAGTGCTTTTTCCACTCCCAGGCCCTCCGATGAGTGCAACCCTCGAACCTCCCGGGATGGTCAGACTCAGGTTCCGTAGGGCATACGGCCCCTCATCCACTCCACCCGAGGCATATCTGAAACTCACATTATCCAGGACGATGTCTCCGGTCCAGTTAATGTTCTTGACAGGTGAATCAGGATCATTCAATGGATCGGCCCAGTCCAGAATATCCACTATTCTCTGGGCATTGACATGTCCTCCCCTGATGACCAGAAGGAACCTGGGCAGTATGTGGCTGAAACCATCCACCACTGCCAGCAATGCGATGGCCTTGACCAGAGTACCCACAGGGAAAACACCCGATATCACCTGATTGGCACAGTAAAGGAAGGCTGCTGCGGTAGTGGCCGTCAATATCAGATTGGGTATGTAGAAAGCTGCCAGTCTGCCCTCCTTCGTCAAGAGCCTCTCATATTCCTTGGAGACCTTTCTGAACTTGCTTGATTCCAGGTCTTCGGCCCCGAAGGCCCTTACCACTTCTATTCCCCGGAACACCTCCTGGCTTACTGCGGTCAATTTTTCATTCTGCTCTGAACGCACCCTCCTGACTGGTTCTATGGCCACTGCATACCGGTAGGCGAAGAAGAGATAGAGGGGAGAGCCTATGGCAACTATGATTCCGAGGATCGGAAAGAGCCCCTGTGAGATATCTATCCAGGCCAGAAGCACGGAGGCAATTATCAGGGAGCCAATCGCCATTATGATGTTGCGCAAAGCCGGGTTCAGCGAGAATCTCACCCACCTGATATCCTGCATGGCGACAGCCAGCATCTGTTTGCTGTCCACTTGGTCATGGAATGTCATGCTATTGTTCTGAATAACTTCGAAAAATTCCTGCCTGGCATCCCGCTCCCATCTGAGGGTCATGATGGCGAAGGCAAAACCCACCACGATATATGTTACGAACAAAAGAAGGGCAAATGCAAGGATGAGCCAACACAGCCCCACGAACTCGGGGGTGAGCTCGAGGCCGTTATCCACTATGAACTTCAACTCGTCCACGGCATCACCCAGCACCCAGGATGACAGGATAGTAAGGAGGGAAGCGAAGAGGGCCAGGCCAACGGCAAACAGGGTGAGGCCAGGATATCTTCGCAATGCTGATAGCTGATATGCTGTTGCTGAATTATATTTACTTGCTGCCGCCAAATCACCTGACCGATTATTGTCAAACCGTTAGATATACTGGATAATTATTATTTTGCCCTGTCAAGAATGAGGTTAGAAATCCCGATGCTTGGCTCTCTTGATGTCAAATACCGTGCCTTTGATTGGACCATGATCATTCAAAACATTCTCAGCCATCTGAAATCACATTATGCTGGCTCTTGTGTTTATATCTCCCACATGAACAAACCATAAATATCCCTCGGCCATAAGGAAATGGCAAGGTGAATTTTGTTGAAGTCCAGACAGAATGAAGGAAAAAAGGCCAGGGCCGAGATTACACAAAGCCAGGCTCGCCGCGCCGATGCATTGCTGCTTCTCACCGCCGGGATATGGGGTTTTGCCTTTGTCGCCCAGCGTGTGGGCATGGATTATATCGGCCCCTTCGCTTTCAATGGAATAAGATTCGCCCTCGGAGGGCTGGCCCTTGTTCCGCTGATGGTCTGGAGTTCCCGTAAAAAGCAGAAAAAACCAACGACAGAACTAAATAAATCCCCCCAACCCGAAAATAAGAAACTATTGATTTTCGGAGGCATACTGGCCGGCACCCTGGTCTTCTTCGGCGCATCATTCCAGCAGGTGGGGCTTATTTACACCACGGCGGGGAACGCCGGCTTCATCACCGGGCTCTATGTCGTGATCGTTCCGATAATGGGGCTGGCCATCG